>NNSL01000494.1 GCA_003123965.1 Balneolaceae bacterium SMO_bin1 | reverse complement strand
CTTAAGCTTGTAACTATTGTTACGGAACGAATTTAGAAGATCGGCTGCTGCGTAAAGTAGAAGAGCTTGGTGCCAAAGGATACACCCTAACCCAGGCAACAGGCAAGGGATCGCGGGGAGTGCGGGCCAGCGAATGGGAAGGCCCCGATACGCGCATCCAAAGCTTGGTAAGCGAGGACGTTGCCGACTCAATTGTTAAATATATTGCAGATAATTTTTTCGAGCATTATGCCGTCATTGTTTACGTGCAAGATGCTGAAGTAGTACGTGGTGAAAAGTATATTTAGTTCGTTCTTGTATAAGATGTCTATTTCACTACGGCAGCAAGTTAAATAGCAGCCCCGTATCGGCGAAGTCTGCTGAATTTTGGGGTGTGATTTTACAGCTGGTTCTGATGAGAAGGTAAATATCAGACCCATCTCTGTGATCTGACTGAAGAAAAAAGCGCGAAATTTTTGCAGTTTAATCAAATGGTGAGATTGGTTCATGCTTAATTGGTTTAAAAGGCGTGGGAAAGAGAATGCTTCCTACGAAACAAACGAAGAGTGGATAGAGGCATTGCAGCCTCCCGCCGATGAACGTGCCATAGAGCAGCTGCGAAAGCAGTTGATTCGGGGCTTGAAGCCGGCCCTGCATAAATACGTAGACCGCGAGTTGGACCAGTTTGTAGAGGATGTAGCCCAAGACGCACTGCTGAAAATACTGGACAATATTGATTCGTTTCGTGGTGAGAGCAAGTTAACCACATGGGCCATGAAAATAGCCGTGCGCGAAGGGTTAACAGAGCTTCGGTTAAAGCGCTATGATGATATTTCTATTGAAGATCTAAAGCCCGATGACAGCAGCCGAGAGGTATTTTCGCTGTCGGTGGCCAGCAGTGATACCAGTCCCGACCGCTCTCTGCACGAATCGCAGCTCGTTGATAAAGTGATGACCATCATCAATGAAGAGCTCACTGATAAGCAAAAACGAGCTATAAACGCACTGATGATTGAGGGGTTGCCTATTCCGGTGGTTGCCAAACACATGAACACCAATCGGAATGCGTTATACAAATTGGTGCACGATGCGCGCCTCAAGATTAAAAACAGACTGGAAATGGAAGGCATTGATCCTGATGAAATGCTGGAGAAGCTCTAAGTAGTATTTGACTAGCACCGGCACTGATTTAAAAACAAAATATAGTTATAAAGATGGAATTAACGCTCGATAAATTGAAAGGCCTGATTAAATCCGCCCAAATGGCAACGGATGACGAGATTGGGTGTGATGACTGCTTTGAGGAGTTGCACGAGTTTGCCGAAATGGAGCTGGCCGGAAAATCACCCCATGAAGCCAAGCCATTGGTTAAAGATCACCTCCAGAAATGTGGAAACTGCCGTGCAGAATACCAAGCCTTGCTTGAAGCACTTCGTGCTATTGAAAATGGCCGTAAGTAGCTGAAAATTTGTTATTCATATCTATGGAACCTTTCAGCCATAGTGAGGCGTTAAGCACATCTGATTTGTACTGATATTTCGCAAAATTTTGCAGCTCGATACGAGTTGCCAATACCTGGGGAAATCCCTCATTCGTAAAGATTTTTAAAATAATACGGTCGGCAGAAAAAAGTAATATGAACGCCGTATATTTTCGCCGTTTAAAATTATGAGTAAAAAGCTGGAACCAATGAAGCAGGAATACGAGAAGTACACGCAGGAAGATTTTGAAGTTTGGGAGCTCTTGTTTAACGAGCAGGCCAAAAATTTGCCGGGTAAAGCCCACCCCGAATATTTGAATTGTCTCGATCAGCTTAGTTCTGTACTGCACGCAGAAGCCATTCCGCGATTTGACGAGCTCAACAAGCTGTTGGCCCAAGAAAATGGTTGGACCATTGAGGTGGTCCCGGGTTTGATTTCAGTAGACCAGTTTTTTGAGTTTCTGGCCAATAAGAAATTCTGTTCTTCCACGTGGATGAGGGCCAAAGAAAATTTAGCCTACCTCGAAGAGCCAGATATGTTTCACGACATTTTTGGCCATGTACCGTTACTCATGAATGCCGACTATTCCGACTTTGTGCAAAAGCTTGGCAAGGTAGGCGTAAAATACGCTGACAATGAAAAAATACTGAAGAAACTGCAGCGGCTGTACTGGTTTACTATTGAGTTTGGGCTAATTAGCTCCGGCCAGGATGTACGCATTTACGGAGCTGGTATAATATCTTCTTCAGGCGAAACCAATCATATTTTTGAGGACAATATAGAAGTTCTGGACTATGATTTGGATGAAGTATTAGTCCAAGACTTTAGTATATCTGAAATACAGAGCAGATACTATATTATAGAGACATTTAGCCAGTTGTATAACTCGCTCGAGAAATTGGATTCACGGCTTGAAGAGAAAGAGCTGACCAACGTAACGGAATAGAGCCGCCCCGGTTCATTATCTATTCCAATTTCTAATAAACGCTTGCCCCTTTTCCTGCAGCGGTTTCAATGGGCGAACCCTGGTTTATTGGCATACCAAGCAAGAGCCACCATTTTATTTATATTTAGTCTAAATAACTGTTGAAATGGTGGGCCTCTCTCCTTATACTTGGTCTAAATTAAAAATTAGCAGTCTAAAGTACTATATGATCTCCCAAAAATTATCCTTTTGTGTTCAAATAATATTATCAGCAATAATCTGTTTAACGGTAAGTACTGAGGCGCTTGCCCAAACGGGTACAATTTCGGGTACTGTATTAAATGCCGAAACCAGCGAGGCCCTGCCCGGCGTCAATGTCGGGTTGATCAACACGCAGCTGGGTGATGCTACCGGTTCCAACGGCCAATTTACGATTACCAACGTTCCTGAAGGCACTTACACCGTGCGCGCCAGTATTGTTGGTTACAAAACGGTTGATCGCGAAATCCAGGTGCAAAGTGATGAAACTACCGAGCTGGAAATTGCTTTATCGCAGCAATCGGTTGAACTGGGAAGCATCAGCGTAACGGGCCGCCGCAGCGGCTACATGGTAGGCGATATAACATCGGTTACCAAAATTGGTGTTCCCCTGCTAGAAACACCACAGTCGGTATCTGTAATTACCGGTCAGCAAATTGCCAACCAGAATATTCAGGATCTTGGCGAAGCTCTTCGTTATTCCTCCGGCGTACAGGGCGAAACCTTTGGCTTTGAGCCGCGCACAACCTTTGTACGGTTCCGCGGTTTTGATGCAACTACTTCCGGTCTGTACCGCGATGGGCTGCAGCTTCGTAACCCGAACTTTGCCGTAGGCTATAATCCTGAGCCATATGGCGCGGAACGAATTGAAGTACCCAAGGGGCCTGCTTCTGTACTTTATGGTGCGGGCAGCCCGGGCGGCCTGGTGAATTTCGTTTCAAAAAAACCGACCCAGGTTCCTTTTGGAGAAATAGTGCTGGAGTCGGGTTCATTTAACCGCCTGCAGGGACAAGCAGATATAAGCGGTCCCATCGATTCCGACGGTGATTTTTCGTATCGTTTTACCGGCCTTGTACGAGATAGTGACACGCAGGTTGAGTTCATTAATAATGACCGTATCTTTTTAGCTCCCGCTTTTAGCTGGCAGCCCACCAACAATACGTCCCTTGTGTTGCTTGGTCGATATCAGAAAGACAATACAAAGTCATCGCAGCGATTGCCCGAAGATGGCACACTGGACCCAAATCCCAATGGTGAAATTGCTGTTGACCGTTTTGCAGGTGAACCGGATGTGGGCAAATATGACCGATTGCAGCGATCAGTTGGCTACCAGTTTGAGCACGAAACCGGCAGCTGGATTTTCCGCCAGAATACGCGTTACTATGCTATCGGGCTTGATGATGTAGTAGTTTTTGGGAGTAATTTAAGAGAAGACAACCGAACGCTGGACCGACTCGTTTTTGAAAGCTTTGGCCAGCTCGACGGCTTCACCGTTGACAATCAGGCCCAGCTGAATACCGATACCGGCCCTGTGGCTCATAAAATTCTTGTCGGCCTCGATTATCAAAATGTGAATGTAAATTCAGAACAGAATTTCGGCGCGGCTCCCCCCATCGATCTCTTCGACCCGAATTACGGTGATGAAGTCCCTGAACCTGCAGCATTTTTAAACAACGAAACTACTCAGCGCCAAACGGGTATTTACTTGCAGGATCAGCTCTCACTCAATGACCGGTTTATCCTCACGCTTAACGGACGTTACGACTGGGCCTCCACGGAGACCATCAACAAGCTGACTGAAAATAATGAGGTAACCACGCAGGACGACAACGCATTTTCGGGCCGTGTGGGTGTAACTTATAAAACCTCGTTTGGTTTGGCCCCATACGCCAGCTATTCCGAATCATTTGCACCCGTGATTGGCACCAACGCCGATGGCGAACAGTTTGAGCCGGAAACCGGTCAGCAGTACGAAGTAGGATTTAAGTACGAGCCGAACGGCAGCAGCTACCTGACTGTAGCGCTATTTGACCTTACCCGTCAGAATTTTGTGCAGACTGACCCAGCCGACTTCACTCGCGTACAAACCGGAGAAGCCAATTCGCAGGGTATTGAAGTTGAAGGTGTAGCCGGTTTTGACTTTGGGCTGAACCTGACGGCGAGCTTTACCCATCAGGATGTAGAAATCACAGAAAGCGTTGTTCCGGAACAAGTGGGCGATCGCCCAACGCAGGTACGCGAAACCATGGCTTCGATCTGGGCTGACTATTCCATCCAGAACGGCCCCCTTGCAGGACTCGGTATAAGTGGTGGTCTACGGCACTTAGGTGATATGTACGGAAATCTGCCGAACACGCTTAAAATTCCATCAGTCACGTTGGTTGATGCCTCCGCATTTTACGACTGGAGCAATTTCCGCCTTCAGGTGAATGTGGATAATGTATTTGACGATGAGTATGTAGCCTCCGGTTTTGCCAGCGGTCCACAAAACTTTGGCACCTATGGCGCCGTGCGTACGATACAGGCCAGCATTCGATATCGTTGGTAAATTTAGGTACAGAAGCATAATCTTTTTTACCTTTACACCCCGAAAAAATTAGCTATGGCAAAATCATTAAAAAAATACATAGGCAAAATTCATCTCTGGCTCGGTCTTGCTACCGGGCTTGTGGTGTTTGTGGTAGCTATTACGGGCTGCATGTACGTTTTTCAAGAGGAGATAACATCGCTGTATGATGACTACAAGTATGTTGAGCCTCAGGAAGCGGCATTTCTTCCGCCCTCACAAGTGCAAGATATTGCCAAGGAAATAATGCCCGATCGGCACGTGCACGGGGCAATTTACGGCGATAAAAATGAGGCCATCCAGATCGTTTACTACGAAACAGATCCCGAATTCTATCAAGCGGCCTACATAAATCCCTATTCCGGTGATTTGATTGAAGTTGTAGACCTGGAAGCGGGCTTTTTTCACTTTGTGCTCGAAGGGCACATGAACTTGTGGATGGGCGAATTCGGTAATACGATCGTTTCCTATGCTACGCTCATTTTTCTTTTCATACTTATAACCGGCTTAATCCTATGGTGGCCGCGGAATAAAAAAGTGGCCAAAAAGCGCATGAAGTTTTCCTGGAAAGACCGCACGCGCTGGAAGCGAAAGAACTACGATCTTCACAATATTTTAGGCTTTTACGCATCTGCGGTGGCCGTGATCGTGGCAATTACGGGCTTGATTATGGCACTAAATTGGTTTGCCGGCGGCGTTTATACGCTCACGGGCGGCGAGAAATCGCACGTGTTTTCCTTTCCCGAAAACGTAAGTGAACCTACCCAGCAAAAAGTGGCAGCCGAACCGATTGACGTTATCTGGCGACAAATGACGGAGGAATATCCGCAGGCTACCAGCATTGAAATGCACTACCCACCTTCAGATGAGTATACGATATATGCCTATATGAAATTTTCGGAAGGCACCTACTGGGACGCCGATTACCGCTACTTTGACAGCCGTACCCTGGAAGAAGTTGATCCCGGACACGTATACGGAGACATTGAAGAAGCTTCTACGGCAGACATGATTCAGCGGATGAATTATGACATTCACGTAGGTGCCATCGGTGGTATTGCAGGCAAAATTATCGCTTTTCTCAGCAGCTTGATTGTTGGCAGCCTGCCCATTACCGGAACCATGATTTGGTGGGGACGGCGTAAAAGCTCTGCAGCTAAAAGCAGGTCTAAAACCAAAAGCCGGCCGCCAACGAAGCGTCGCCTTAACGGCAGTCCCAAACGCAAGAAGAAAAAAGTTCCTGTAGCATCCGAGCCGGTAGAATAGTTATGCTAAAAATACCGGCCCACCCAAGTCGCAGCCACTGAGCCAACGTACTTAGCATCTTCTTCGTTGCTCAACAGGTGATCGGCATCATCAAGTGAAACAAAACTTTTGGGATGCTTTGCCAACTCATAAATGTGAGCGGCATTATCAATGCCCACGGTTTGATCAATGGGAGAGTGAAACAGCAGCAACGGCTTGCCTAGATTTTTAATTACATGATCCATTGTCTGCTCATTCAGATCATCAAGAAATTGTTTTTTGATGGTGAATATGCGTCCTGCTAGATTTACACGGGCTTTTCCCTTTTCTTTTATCTCATCCAATTTATCTACCAGATGATGGGTTACGTGTGCAGGATTACACGGAGCGCCAACGGTAGTTACGGCTTCGGCTGAGGGAATTTGGTGCGCTGCCTGAAGTACCGCCGCGCCGCCCAGCGAGTGGCCGATTAACATCCGCGGTGCCAACCATTCGTGCTCCATATACTTGGCTGCTGCCTGCAGATCGTCAATATTTGAAGAAAAGTTAGTATCACTAAAGTCGCCCTCACTTTCTCCCAGCCCGGTAAAATCAAACCTGAAAACGCCCATGCCCTGCTTGGTTAATGCCCGGCTGATGTGTCCCACAGCGCGCAAATTTTTGCTGCAGGTAAAACAGTGCGCAAACAAAACCGTTCCCTTTGTGACTCCTTCATCTGGCTCATCCACGCGTGCTGATAACTTTACTCCTTCATTGCCGGGAAATTCAACCTTGCTGCTTTTCATCTATGATATCTGTGATTGTTAGTTATTGCTGTAAATTTCGGTATCCGGCCAAAAGACAAGCCAGGCGAAGGCGAAGTAATCCCCAAAGGTAACCGGTTCCAGTTGATGCCCCTTGTGAGGACCTTGGCTGGCTTCGCCGGTAATTGTCCACACTGAGCCTGTTTGCTCATCCACGATGTTTCCATTTTCGATGGCAAAAGTTAGCTCTTTACCCTGCACTGTGCGTTTAAATACGCCGGTAGATCCCGCCTCTTTTGACTCTGCTATTTCGGATGCGTCCAACGCGGAAGTTGCGCCCCCGGTATGGATAACGAGCAGCGGGGTATTGCCTACCTCATCATTAATGAGCTGGTCTTTTTGGGTGATGGAATACGGATAGGCTTTTCGCTGTTCATCTAATTTAACGCCGATAACTTTTTCCATGGGCGGCAGGCGCCCATCGTCATTTCCGGCACCAAACAACGGCGTATTGTTGATGTCATCGTACCCGGTGTAGGGATTGTTGCCATAGTTTCGGTTATAGCCGGTATCGCGTGAGAGAACCATGCCGTTAGGGTAATTTTCTCGGAACTGGGAAAACGAAATAATCTGGCTGGGCACCTGTTTTAAGGTTGTGCCCACATAATCGCCCACAATGGCTTTGCCCGTAAACTGCTGCCACAAGGTTTCGGTCTTACGATCAAACATCACTAAATCAGAATGGCGCAAGAAGCCCGAAACGCCAAACTCCAGTGTTTCTCCTTGTACTGTTCGCTCAAAAACCAGCGCTGAATAGCAAAGCGGGCAAAACGTCACCAGCAGCGGGTCGCCGCCGATATTATCGTTCACAATTTCGTGCCAGATCATTATTTGCAGGGGGTACGCCCGGGGTTGCCCTTTATGTTCAAGAGCAATAACGGGCTCTTTGCTTTCGATCCACGAGGCGGCCTCTTTTGGTGATACAAACGCCGGGTCATCAATGGAGGGAATACCATCCTTGGGTGGACCACCTCTTTTAAGTTCACTTAAATCTATCAGTGATTTACTGGTGTTGGTTTCCCAGCCCTGCAGTTTTTGGGCTTGCGTATTTTGAACCAAGCCAATTCCTATGAACAGAATTATTATATAACTTAGGCGCACGGGGTTGAATGCAAACATCACTCTTCTTATTTAATAAATTAATTTTAGTCAGCAGTATTCTATGTTCAACTGGTTTAAAAGACGCCGTAAGAGGAAAAAATCTTACGAGACAAATGAAGATTGGATCGAGGCGCTCAAGCCGCCAGTAGATGAACGTGCCCTGGAGCAGCTGCGAAGGCGGTTGGTGCGCGGTCTGAAGCCAGCCCTGCACAAGTACGTAGACCGTGAGCTGGACCAGTTTGTAGAAGATGTAGCTCAAGATGCCCTGATGAAAGTACTGAACAATATTGACAGCTTTAGAGGTGAGAGTAAACTTACCACGTGGGCCATGAAAATAGCTGTGCGTGAGGGCCTCGCTGAGCTTCGGCTAAAGCGCTACAATGATATTTCGATTGAAGATTTAAAACCACGGGATAATGATACCGAAGTTCGTTCGTTAAATGTTGCCGACAGCCAGCCAACCCCCGATAGGTCGGCGCATGAGGCCCAGCTTATGGAAAAAATGATGAATATTATTGAGGAAGAACTAACCGACAAACAAAAATGGGCCATTCAGGCGGTAGTGATAAATGGTTTGCCGCCGGCCATAGTGGCAGAGCAAATGGGAACTAACCGGAATGCGCTCTATAAATTAGTCTATGATGCCCGGCTCAAAATTAAAACCCGTTTTGAAGTTGAAGGCATTAATCCGGATGAAATGCTTAATGAACTGTAAGAAAAAGTATGCCAACTGCATCTAATGTATTGGAGGAATCTATATTGTTATGAAATTAACGTCTGATTTATTGAAAAAAATGATCCGAATGGTCAAAATGACCAAATCGGAAGAAATTGGCTGTAATGAGTGCTTTGATAAGCTTCATGAATTTGCCGAAATGAAACTGGTGGGTAAATCTCCAGAAGAAGCTATGCCCCTGGTGTCAGACCATCTTGAGCGTTGCGGCAGCTGCCGGGAAGAGTATGAGGCCCTGCTGGAGGCGATGAAGAGTCTTGAAGACCCGATTTGAATGCTATCCACAAAGTAAAATGTAATTGCATCATCCTACAGAATACGGTCCTCGTCACTTAAATCCGGAATACTGCCGCGGTAACCAAACAGCCATTTGATGAGCTTTATCTGCCACTCCGACTGATTTTTAATGTACCACTGATCCGCGGCACGCCGCGCTCCCAGGCCATAGCTCGGGTAAGGATGGATAGTATCGGCAATATTGCGAAGCGTTACGCGGTTGCGCATTGCCAGTGCATACTCACCTATTAAATCACCCGCTTGCTTGCCGTAAATGGTAGCACCAAGAATTTTCCCGGTCCATTTTTTTGCAAATATTTTGATGAGCCCGTCTGTGGCCCCATCCGTCAGGGCCCGGTCTATTTTATCATAGGGAAAACGATACACTTCATATGATGTTCCATCATTTTTGAGCTGCTCTTCCGTGGCCCCCACGTGGCCCAGTTCGGGATCGGTATAGGTGCTCCAGGGCACGTGCTTAGTATCGATTTTCATGGGTACTTTAAGCAGGGCATTTGTTGCGGCTACCTTTGCCATGTGTTCGCTCATGTGAGTAAACTGGTACCGGCCGGTGACATCACCCGCTGCATAAATATGTGACTTGTTTGTTCGGCAGCGGTCGCTAACGGTAATTCCGTTGTTTGTTGATTCAATCCCGGCTTTTTTCAAATCGAGGGTTTCGTAATTGGCTTTTCTGCCGGTAGCAACCAGCAAAGTGTCGCCGGTCCATACAGTATTTGCGCCATTTATTTCAGCGGCTACCTGTATTGCTCCATCATCATTGGTAAACACCCGGTTGATGGAAGCTGAGAGGTTGAATGTGACCCCTTCCTGTATCAAGCGATCCTTCAGCATTCCGGCTAGCTCTTCATCATCATTGGACAGGATGCGCGGCTGCATATCAAAAACGGTGACCTGGGTACCCAGTCGCTGAAACGCCTGCGCCATTTCCACACCGATGGGACCTGCCCCGATGATGGCCAGTTGGCGGGGCTGCTGTTCGAGCTCAAAAATGGTTTCGTTGGTGTGATACGGCACCTGTTTGAGTCCGTTAATTGGCGGAACAGTGGCCTTGCTGCCCGTGGCAATAATGATATACCGTGATGATGCGGTCTCTGTTTTTCCATCACTTTCAATAACAACCGTATGCGCATCCAGGAAACGGGCACGTCCAAAGGTAACATCAACGCCCATTTCGCGGAAAATTTCCGGGTCGTCCGCTTCGTGGTACACCGCTTCGCGTTTGTTGCGCACGTGCTCCATAATAGAAGAAAAGTCCATTTGCTGAGCGGTCTCATGCCCAAATTTTTCGGCCTCTTTTACCCGCCGGGCAAGGCCGGCGGCATGAAGCAATGTTTTGCTGGGCACGCAGCCGGTCCAGGTACAGTCTCCACCCAGTTTGTCGCCCTCAACCATTAGCGTTTTTGCGCCAAAGTTGGCACCTATTCCGGCGGAAGTAAGTCCGGCCGCGCCACCGCCAATCACCAGTAAATCGTAATCGTATCCCATGAAGCCTCAACTTTCTTCTTTGGTTTGAACCTTTCGAAATGTTGAATATACACCGTATACCAGTAATCCGACAATAAGCAGATAAACCCATTTGGGTATTCCTTCACCGGCTATCAACAAGTAAATATAAGCCGATGACATGCAAAGCCCAGTTGATAGTATGGGCAGCACAAGCGATTTGCTGCGCTTTTTGTTGTGAATAACCCATGCTACAGAAGCCATGAAAAAAGGAACAGCTACCACATAAATTGCTG
>NNSL01000464.1 GCA_003123965.1 Balneolaceae bacterium SMO_bin1 | reverse complement strand
TCTCATCAAGCATTTTCTCCGGCGATCTTTTGCTGAGGTCTCAGTACCCGGCATAGGATTTTACCTCAACCGTGGATACTAGATGACCCAGCTAAAATTTAGTATATCATAGCTCTATATGATTAGTGTTCTTGGCATTTTTGAACATTTTCTGATGGGTGTAGAGGTATTATAACATAAAGCTTTTTCAATACGTGAGGTGCATTTTATATGTCGGCGCTGGTATATCATACCATACCAAAGTGCAGTCATACAGGATGTTACCCGAGATAAAGTATTATGGAACTATGAGAGCATAGAAGGCATACCCAAAGTAGTTATGTCGAAAATTAACCAATAATCTTCCAGGCTAAGTACGCATCTTCTCTTCAATCGATTGCAGCGACTGGCGAATATCTTTGAGTACGTTCAGTGTGGATTCTTCTTCGGTTGATGCACTCACGCCGGGGGATACATTTTCGGTAACCTTATCGCGCTGCTCCAGCACGCGATTGCGGAAATCGGCCGCATCCACAATGCCAATCAGTTTCAAATCGCTCGTACCCTGCTGGCTCTGTCCGGCCGTCTCAATCTGGAGGATGCTGAGCTCCAGCCAGCGCAAAACAGGTCCTTCCTTAAAGGTGAGATCCTGAATTTTATCAAGCGGAATGGTGCGTTCAGTGTGGAAAATATATCCTTTTTTAAAGCGGAGCGATCGGTTTGTCAATTCGCATTCTAATCGCTCATAGTATTTTTTTACTAAAAATGGAGCGGCAATAATCCATAGTGGAATGAGCACAATACCCATAACAGTTGCTATCAAGGTGAGCAGGCTGCTGATGAGCAGGTACGTTTTTACTTTAGGGCTGAACGTGGCTTCAAGGATTACGGGTGCAGTTGTGTTCATGAGAAATATTTATTTTGCTTTAAGGGACCACTGAATACTGAATTTTGCTACCGTTTCACCTTTACGGTTGATTCCGATGCTTGTTGCAGTGTACGTTATTGCAGCTTGCTCTTTAAGGCACTGCTGTACGGTTGATTGCAGCCCTTCGCCGTCCTCACTGCGAAAGGTAATGGTACCGGTGGCCTTTTGGGTGAAATCGGCCTCGAGGCCCGTTACCAGAAGCGAGAAATTTCCGCCTGATTTTTCAATAGCATTCATGGCTAAAATCCCCGTTGCGAGCTCGGCGGCCATGGCAAGGCATGCAAAGTAAATAGAGTGGAATGGGTTTTTAGTGAGGTAGTTGAGCGAAATTGATACAGCAGCTTTTTGCTCGTCAGCGTTGCGTACAGTAAGTCCGGCAAGAAACGCCATTGGTAGATGCTTGAGCAAAAAACCTTTAAATCGCCATTTGCTATTAACCAGTTGAAGAAAGCTGGTTTTATCTTGTTCCAGATCACCCATATGATTAATTCATTTGAAACTCTCGGCCATATTTTTTCATAATTTTCGACACTTCATTTATTGGTAATGCTTGTATGGTGTGGCCGTCACGGCCAGTCATTGTTTCTGCATGAAAAAGTGAGTTGATGATCGCTTCTTCAGTAGCTTCATTCACGGCCATAAACAACGGTGACATGGCACTGTTGCGTAAAACGTTTGCCTCTCTGGTCATTTGATCCGAGCGATAGGGTACCCGCACTGATTCAGCAGTAGAAAAGGCAATGACGTAATCCCCGCTGCCGTTGCTGGCAATGCCACCGGTTTTAGCCAAACCAAGCATGGCTCTTTTTGCAAGGCGTTTTAGGTTTCTGCTGTTCAGCGGGGCATCGGTGGCTACCACAATCATGCAGGAGCCATCGGGTGATTCATTCAGGATGTCACTCATATAATATTTTCCAAGTTCCTTACCTATCGGCACACCAGCGATATTAAGTACGCCGCCAAAGTTGGTTTGAACCAGCACGCCTACCGAATATCCTCCTGCGTTTGCAGGTAATTTTCGTGAAGAGGTGCCAATGCCACCTTTAAAGCCAAATGCGATTGTTCCGGTACCGGCGCCCACATTGCCTTGCTGCACGGAGCCGCCGGAGGCTGATGCAATGGCTTGCCGTACATCATTCTCGGAAACGTGCAGCCCGCGGATGTCATTGAGGTAGCCATCGTTGGTTTCTCCCACCAGCGGATTTACTGACCGTACCGATTCGTTTCCATCGAGTTCGAGCATATATTTTATGAGCCCATTAGCGGCGGTGGGGACGCTTAGGGTGTTGGTGAGAATAATGGGCGTTTCAATGGTGCCGAGTTCTTCGACCTGCGTGGAACCGGCCAGCTTGCCGAAACCGTTGCCCACGTACACGGCGCCGGGCACTTTCTGCTGAAAGAGGTTACCCGAATGTGGCAAAATAGCGGTAACGCCGGTGCGGATGCTGTCACCCTCAATCAGGGTTTGATGGCCCACCTGAACGCCTGCTACATCGGTGATGGCGTTCAGCTTGCCTGTTTTAAGCACGCCAATTTCAATTCCATATTCACGAATATTTTGTTGTTGGGCATACAGGCTGGTACACCCCAGAAGAAAAATAATTGTTAAACTGAGAAAAAATTTCATATCAGGCATTGTTCTTTGGTTCTTCGGCTTCTATAAAGACACGCTTCACCCGTGGAAATTTGTCTTTAATCTCTTTACTAAGTTGTGCGATTTCATCTTCGACAAAAGCTGCATCTACATTATCGCTAAAATCGGCACTGATGGTTACCAGAATGTACTGCGGACCCATGTGCAGCGTCAGTGTTTCGTTTACGCGGACCACTTGTTTATGTCTGTTGGCAATTTCAGATATGCCCAGAACAATATCGGGCTCAGTACTTTCGCCAATCAGCAACCCCTTTGTTTCGTAGGCCAGCCAGCAGGCGGTAAGGGCCAGAATAACCCCAATAGCGATGGAGGCAATACCGTCCCAAATGGGGTTGCCGGTAACCTGGCCCAGCCAAATGCCCACCATAGCTACCACCAGGCCGGCCAGTGCCGCTGAATCTTCAAAGAGTACGACAAACGTTGTAGGATCTTTGGATGTACGCACTTCCTCAAAAAATCCTTTTTCACCCTTAATGTTTTTAAATTCTTTCCACGCAAAGTACCAGGCACCCAGTTCAAAACAGATGGCCAGCGACAGTATTATATAGTTGATGTAGGGACTGGTGACGGGGTGAGGGTCCATTAGGCTGTGAATACCTTCGTAGATAGAAATTCCGGCACCGACTGCAAAAATGGATATGGCTACCACAAAACTCCAGAAATAGATTTCTTTGCCGTGGCCAAACGGGTAGTTTTTATCGGCCGGTTTTTTTGCGCGTCGCAGCCCCAGTAGCAGAAGAATTTGATTACCGGTATCAACAACGGAGTGAATGGCCTCGCTGAGCATGGCTGCACTACCGGTAATGGCCGAGCCTACAAATTTTGAGATTGCGATAAGTCCGTTCCCTATGAGTGCTGCATAAATTACTTTTTTTGATCCTGAGGCCATAGAACTTATATCTTTTTAATAATTATAAATCGTACCCAACATCACATAAATTATTTAAAGATGAAACAACGGAGCTATGATTATTGAGAAATATTTCTCTAATTTAATACAAATATTTTCTCTAAAATTGCAAAGTAAATTCCAAAAACAGAGAGAGTGGTATGATTCAGTTTATCGATTTTGAGGACAGCAATATTGTAGGGATAGAAATAGACGGAAAAATTACTGAGGCCGAGTTCGATGAATTGATTAGACGCTTTGAAGAAAAATTTGAGCAATATGAAAAAGTGCGTCTTTATGCAGAAATGAAAAACTTTGGCGGCATGGAGATGAAAGCTTTCTTTAAGGATTTGAAGTTCGGGCTCACCAATTTCAAGCGATTTGAGCGTGAAGCTGTTGTAACCGATGCCCGATGGGCACAGCAGTTTGCCAAAATATCGGATCCGCTGGTGCCTACAGTTAAAGTGAAAGCATTTGCCTATGCGGAAAAGCAGAAGGCCAAAGAATGGATACAAGAATAAAAAAGCCCGGAGTGGCAATCCGGGCTCATACAGATTTTTTCTTATTGGAAATTAATTATCCGATCCTGTATAGCTTATCCTCCAAATGGTTCCCTGGGAATCATCACTTACATACAGCGATCCGTTGGGTCCAACAGTAACTCCAGTAGGGCGATGATCAGCTGACCGGGCTGCGGCGTTTCGTCGCCTGCAAAACCAGTGGCAAAATCTTCGAAATCACTTGATGCCGAATCACCCGTAAATGGCACAAATGTTACTTTATAGCCTTCTTGCGGTAGCGGTGCCCGATTCCAAGATCCATGCCAGGCGATAAAAGCGCCATTATGGAATCGCTCTGGAAATTGCTGCCCGTTGTAGAAGGTTAACCCATTGGGAGCCCAGTGACCCGGGAACGCAGTTGCCGGTAGTTCAAATTGATCTTCATACTGGGTGCCTTTAAGCGTTTTTTTCGCCATCACCGCCGTATTCAGGGGCAAGCATAAGTGAGTCTTTCCGCTGATCGTAGTAGCTGTAGGGCCATCCGAAATCGTCACCTTCATTAACAACATAAAGGGCTTCGGCAGGAAGTTCGGCACTTTCTTCCTGGCTGTAATGCGTGGGCCAGTTAGCATGCAGCTGATCGCGTCCGTGCTGAGTTACGTACAGTACGTTTTGATCATCATTCCATTCTAAGCCAACAACATTTCGCAGCCCCGTTGCATACCGAACGCCATCCTCTTGCTGGGTTTGACCTGTTTCAGATGCGCTAAATTGCCAAATGCCTGCATGACGCTCAAGCAGGGGACACGGCTGCTGCCCCGGTGACTGCTCGGCACGGTCTTCTTCCTGACATGAATTGGAAGGAGCACCCACATTCACATAAATATTGCCGGAGTTATCGAACGTAAACGATTTTGAAGCATGTGAATTTTGCTCTGGAAATCCCTGCGCGATAATTTCTGGTTCACCCGAAGGCACTAAGCTGTCTTCCGGCATCGGATATCGAAAAACCTCTGTAGTTGAACTTGCATACAGATATCCATTATAGATGCCGATGCCTGTTCCGCTATGATCACCGAAGTACTCTTTTCGGTCTGCTACCCCGTCTCCGTCAGTATCACGGAGAGCCACTATTCCGCCGCCATTGGCTTGTCGCCTAAGCGAAACGTATATATCACCATTTTCTGCAACGGCCATATGGCGCGCCTCCCCAAGACTGTCGGCAACCTGCATGGCGCTGAAACCATCGGGAAGGGTAAGGCCGGAATTATCTGCAGGGAAATTGTAGTTAGCCAATTGTGCAGTTGGAGATTCAGTAGAGCTTGAACAACTAATTACAATAAATACCGATAAAATGAGCAGTAAAGTATTTTTTATATTTTCCATCACTAATCAATATTAATTATGAATGCACGATTTTTTAATGCAGTTTCAGTACGAGTGATTCCAATATCAACATGAACATAAAAGTTATTGAATGCAATTTATGAAACGTATACCACTGCTCCTGTTTATTCTTATCGGATTTTTAGCCAACATAAGTTACGGTCAATCACTGGTTGAAGAGACCGCAGAGCCGGAAATTATTGTTGAAGGATTTGAATTTACGGAAGGCCCGTTTTGGCATCCGGAAGGCTATTTGCTGTTTAGCGATATTCCAGCCAACACTATTTATAAATGGCAGCCAGGTTCAGAATCTGCGAGTACTTTTATATCGCCGTCGGGAAATTCGAATGGCATAACATGGGATTCCACTCAAAATAGGGTAGTGGTAGCGCAGCACAGTGGTAAAATATCGGCCATTGAGGATGATTCACTAAAAGTATTGGCCGAAGAGTATGAGAGTAAACGACTAAACAGCCCCAATGATGTAGCTGTTAGTTCGGATGGAGTCATTTATTTTACTGACCCACCGTTTGGTGTGAGTGAGGAAGAGAAAGAGCTTGAAATAAATGGCGTATATAGACTAAAATCGAATGGGCAGGTGGAGTTGCTTTATGACCAGATGGCTCGGCCCAACGGAATCGTTTTTTCACCCGATGAGCAGACCTTGTATGTGAATGACCTCTCTTCCGGTCAAATTCTCTCCTTTGATGTAACTTCAGACGGAAACGTATCGCTGCCAAATAAATTCGCCAGTGTTGGCGCTGTGAATGAAACAGGAGCGGCCGATGGTATGGTAGTTGATTCAGAAGGCCGACTCTATTCGACCGGGCCCGGCGGCATATATGTATTTAGCCCACAGGGCCAGCAGCTTGAAAAAATAGCGCTGCCCGTGCGTGCTACCAATCTTGAATGGGGGCCAGAAGGAGAGAGCGAGCTTTATATAAGTACGCCCAACGCTATTTACCGATTGCAAATGAACAGCCGGGCACCGAAAAAGTAATGGGTTTAAGCAGCAATAATCATTGCAATAGATATCTTTACCAGTCTATTCGCTGATTATTTTGCCAATCTTCTGAGCCTGCTTCCGGTTCCTCCGGCATAATGTAACCCGGAGGCGATTCAAACCCGGCTCGCTGCCAATCAGTCTCAGGGTCGGATGAAGCAAGATTTATAAAGCGGCCTACAATAGGCAGGGCAGTACGGGCTCCCTGTCCGGTTTGGCTCCAGGTAGGAAAACGGATGCGCCGGTCTTCACCGCCAACCCATGAACCCATTACCAAATGAGGCATCATGGCTACGAACCAGTTGTCTGCTGCATTTTGGGTGGTACCTGTTTTGCCTGCTACATCCTGCTGCACATTGTATGTACTTCGTAATCTCACACCGGTTCCGTAGTAACCTTCGCCCCCGCGAATTACGCCCCGCATCATATCGATCATGGTATATGCTGTTTCAGGACTAATAACTTCCTGGCGTGATTCTGGTTGGTATTCTTTCACAATGTTGCCTTGCTTATCCTCAATTCGGGTAATGGCAATGGGATCAACATGTACGCCTTGATTGGCAAATGTAGTATAGGCGCTCACCAGCTCAAGCAGAGACGCTTTGGCCGTGCCCAGAGCAATAGAGGGGTACGCCTGCGTGTCACTTAAATCAATGCCAAAATTCATGGCCATCTGCTTAATTTTGCGTGCCGCCGGCTGCAGCTCTTCCAGGCTTTCAGTATTTGGGGCACCAGCAATTTCGGGCAGCATATTAACGGTAACGTTAGTTCAAGCTTCTTGCAAGACCTTGCCGAAGTGGAATCTCATCAGGTCCCTCCGGTATACTCGGATCTTTAGGGTCCCAGGTTCGACCCGATCTGTCAGTAAAGCTTGAGGGATATTTTGAAAATTTATGGTACGGTTTAAAACCGTTATCTATGGCTACTGTGTATACAAAAGGCTTGAACGTTGAGCCCGTCTGTCTGCGCATTTGATAGACGTGATCGAACTGTACGTTTCCATAATTATTACCACCTATCCAGGCTCGAATGTTACCATTATTGGGATCGATAGCTACAAAGCCTGCTTCAAGTTTCATGCTGGCTCTTTTTACTGAATCAATAAATGATTCATTGGCATACAGTGAATCAAATACCACGGACTCCTGATCGGTATTATATTTCGAAAATCCGTTTTTGTATCGGTCGGTTTCGCGCAGGAAGCTTCGCAGAAAGCCGGGATATTCTTCCCAGAACTGATCCATGTATTCCCCGTTGGGTGATGTCCACTCATTTTCGAATATAACCTGCAGAGAATCCAGTTTTTCCTGCACGGCCTGCTCGGCGTACTGCTGCATGCGGGAGTCGATGGTGGTGTGAATAACAAGGCCGTCGGTGTCGAGATCATAATTGTTTTCCTGGGCCCAGCTATCAATTTTTTGGCGGATGTACTGCCCAAAATAGCGGCTGTCGGTAGCCGTTTTGGAAGGGGGATGATAATTTAGCTTAATAGAGTCTTGGCGGAGGCTAGTATGGGTTTGATCATCAATAAACCCGCGCTTGTTCATTAAATATAATACAACATTTCTTCGCTGCTGAGAACGTTCTGGGAAGAGCCTTGGATTGTAAGCATATACCGCATTTACCGATCCTATCATAGTTGCTGCTTCAGATAGATTCAGATCCTCAGCTGATTTTCCATAGTGGATTTGTGCGGCCGATTCAATGCCAAACGCACTGTTGGGAAATTCAACGGTGTTGAGATACATCTCAATAATTTCGCGCTTGGTATAGTGCTGTTCAATATCAACGGCGGTAATCATTTCCCGCAGTTTGCGCACCACCGAAAAGTCGCGCCCAATTTTCTTGTAAAGGTTCCGGGCCAACTGCTGGGTGATGGTTGAGCCGCCTTCTATATCACCCTGAATTAAGTGATACGGAATAGCCAGGGTGCGCACCATATCAATGCCCCAGTGATCGTAAAATCGGTGATCTTCGGTGGCAACAAGAGCGTTTACTACATATGGTGAAATCTGTTCGTAAGGCACATACGTGCGGTTTTCTTCAAAATAGCGATCGAGCACAACGCCGTCGCGACTCATTACCAAGGAAGCCGTGGCGGTCTGCGGATTTTCGAGCTGTTCAATAGACGGCAGCCCCTGGTAGAGGTAAATAAAAATGCTATCGCCCCAATAAGCAGCACTCCAGATGTGATTGCTGCAAATTTATATACGTTTTTCTGATTCTTGAACCAGACTTTAGCGCGTTCAAAAGAAGAATTTTTTTTCGACTGGGCGGCCGATTTTGCTTGTTCTCGGCGGTATTCAGGATCGTTAAAATATCGATCCATGTCGTTATCGTTTGTACTCATGTACTAGTTATAAATTTTCTGAGATGAGTTTATTTTCAGCGCTACTCCACTTAACGAGTGAGAAGCCATGCTTATTATATGAAACCAAGGTGCGGTGTTGATGGAAAGTACCTAAATTAAAAAATGTTCCATAGTTATAATTTTTGCGTCGCGGCCGATGATCATGTCCGCAAATCACAACATCGATATCGTTGTTTTTTAAAAGTTCTTTGCTCCAGTAATTCAGTTCTTCAGGGTCAGATTGTTCACTGCCGAGCATTCTACTGAATTTAGAATAATTTTTCATCACTCTAAGACCCATAGCAGGCGAAAATACGGTTCTGTAAATGTTCAAAAAAGATTCACTTCTGATGAATCGATGCAGCAGCGGTCGCTGAAGATGGTCGGGCGCGGAACCCGTTGCATCGCCATGCATTAGTAGTATGCTGCAATCACTTATAGTTAAAAGCCGGTAGTCAGGTTCCACATCAAATCCGCAATCCCGGAAATGCCCTAATGTCCAGTTATCGTGGTTACCGGTTACATACAACGATGCAGGTGCTGAATCATGGAATTCTTTAAAACGCTGCAGAATATTTTGGCCAAAATGCGGCACATCGCCGGGATATTCAATCCAGTAATCAAACAAATCTCCTAAAACAGCAATCTGGTAATTTTCGCGTTCGGCAAAATCAATAAGGCTTATTAACTCCCGTTCAAGAAGCTGGTTTTTTTCATCAGAAAAAGCCCCGAAATGTACATCAGATATAAAAATTATATTGGTGTTGGCCGGCAGGCGCGATTGCATCAGCGGTTAGGTATCTACTTCTTTCTGTTGATGATAAAATCAATAAGCTGCTCAAAATTCTCTCGTTCAGGCGATTCAGGTAAAACGGCCAGCTTTTCTTTCGCTTGATCGGCGTATTGCTGCATAATTTGCTGCGAATAACGGATGCCGCCATTTTCGTGAACAAATGTTACAATATTATCTATATCGCGCCGTGATTTATTGCGTTTCCACATCAAATAGCGCGCCCGAACTTTTCCCATGGTTGATGCATTTTCAAGTGCCTTGATAAAGGGAAGTGTTACCTTGCGTTCGCGAATGTCGTTGCGACGAGGTTTGCCGACATCATCCATGCCGTAGTCGAATAGATCATCCTTAATTTGAAATGCAATGCCGATATCCATGCCTATGTCGTGCATGAGTTGATGGTGCTCTTTGTCATCGCTCACAGATACGGCCCCACATTCACAGCAGGCGGCAATAAGGCTGGCTGTTTTCTCAGAAATAACCTTGAAGTAATAATCCTCGTCCATATTAAACAGACGAGCAGCTTTAAGTTGGCGCAGTTCACCCTCGCTCATGTTTTTGACTGCCTTGGAGAGTACCTTAAGCAGCTTGAATTCGTCATGATCGAGCGCAATAAGCAGCCCTTTAGACAGAAGGAAATCGCCCAGCAATACTCCGGCCTTATTTCGCCATACTTTATTTATGCTTAAAAAACCCCGACGTACATTAGCCTCATCAACAACATCATCGTGGATGAGCGTGGCTGTGTGCAAAAGTTCAATCATGGTTCCGGCAATGAAGCTGCGCTTATTAACCTGTCCAAAAAGCCGGGCCGACATAAACACCAGGGTAGGGCGGATCTGCTTGCCTTTTTGACGTAGGAGATACTGCACAATTTTGTCCAGCATAAAAACATCCGTGCGAATGGTTTCCCGATAAAAAGACCGAAATTGATCAAGCTCGGCCCGCAGAGGGTCAACAATGTTTTTTAGTCCTGCGGGAGGCTCGCCGTTCGTATTCAAGGCTTCTTTTAATTGAGTATCAATCATTAATGGCAGTTCGTGGCTTAAATTTTGCGAAGTTGAAATTTAATAAATATTGAAGTTTTATACTGTTCTCATTTACAGTACCTTCAGTCGAACGAAAACTTAACATATTAGTTTTAAAATCAATTTCCATGTTTAAGGTTGATGCGGATAACGCAGCTGCTTTTTTGGATGAATCTGCACTTGAAAAGGCGGAACAGAAGGCCAGGCAGAGCCTGCAAATGGTGCGTGAAGGCAGCGGGCCGGGTTCTGAATGGCTGGGGTGGCGGCGAATTTTGTCTGATCCGAATGATGCCGAACTTGAGCGGATTGATACGCTGGCGAAACAGCTGCGTCAGGAGATTGATGTGTTCGTGATTTGCGGTATTGGCGGATCGTATTTGGGTGCAAAAGCACTTACGGAAGCCCTTACACCGGCTTTTAAATCACTAAATGATGT
>NNSL01000448.1 GCA_003123965.1 Balneolaceae bacterium SMO_bin1 | reverse complement strand
CACTGGTGGTTCAGTAGATCGTCCGCCTCATCGCCCAATAGTTCTTGAATACTCATTTTCAGCTATAGCCATAATCCCATTATATCGATTTATTTATGTTCTCAATTTTAGCCTATTATAAGAATTTTACGCATTCATATCATTAGTGAAATCGATCTAATAACCAATGAAGGTACTGTACGCAATCGAGCTTTTGCTTAAAACTCCTTATATTTTGGCTTATTTGAAATAAATTATAGCGACAGTGAAAATTGGTTCCATTGATTTAGGCGATAAACCGCTGCTTCTGGCTCCCATGGAAGACGTCACCGATTCCCCGTTCCGGGTGATGTGCCGCCGCAAGGGTGCCGATATTGTCTACACTGAATTTATCAGCTCGGAGGCGATTATCCGCGATGCCGACAGCGCCATGCATAAAATGGATTTTCAGGAAGAAGAACGTCCGTTTGGCGTGCAGATTTTCGGCGGACGCGAAGAAGCCATGCACGATGCCGCCGCGGTGGCCGAATCAAACAATCCCGATGTGGTAGACATTAATTTTGGCTGCCCAGTGTATAAAATTGTGAAAAAAGGCGCGGGTGCGGGCTGCCTTAAAGACCTGGCCCTGATGGAGCGCATGGCCGGCACTGTGGTTGATGCCGTAGGTTCCAAGCCCGTAACGGTAAAAACCCGTCTCGGCTGGGATGACTCGACCATCAGAATTCAAGAAGTAGCCTTGATGCTGCAAAAACTGGGGGTGAAAGCCTTGACGGTGCATGCCCGCACGCGCTGCCAAAAATACAAGGGCGACGCGCGCTGGGAGTGGCTTAAAAAACTTAAAAATACGGCCGGCCTGGAAATTCCCATTATTGGCAACGGTGATGTTACCTCACCTGAAGATGCCAAACGCATGTTCGATGAAACCGGCGTTGACGGCGTGATGATTGGCCGCGGTGCCATCGGTAACCCGTGGATTTTTGAGCGCACGCGTCATTTTTTGGAAACCGGTGAACACTTGCCTGAACCAACAATAAAACAACGACTAGAGCTGTGCGCTGAACAGCTTCGTCGGTCCGTGGATCACCACGGCGAAAGGTACGGTGTTATCATCATGAAAAAACACTATGGCAGCTATTTGAAAGGCATACGCAACAGCCGGCAACTGCGTGGTGATATAATGGAGCACAAAGAGATGCAACCCATTCTGGATCTGCTACTTAACTTTAAGGAAGAAGAGCTTTTTGCCGTGGCCTAAATCGGTGAACCTTTTGATACCGAGGCTCGTAGAATTACTATAATTCGAACAAACCAAACATGCTATGTGGTCTCGCTTTCTAAATATTTTCACGGCTAAGTTTGCGCTTTGGCGTATTGCTTCATCCGCCAGCCCGGCCCAGCTCATCCTCGGCTTGCTGGCAATTCTTATCACCCCGTACTTAGTGTATATTTTCTGGGGCACGGTAATTTTCTTTATACTGCTCGCTGTAGGCGGTTGGTTGCTATATCGTGCGTACAAAAAGCGTACTAATCAACGCAGCTTTTAGGTCAGTACGTTGATACCCATAAACGGTTGCAGCACATCGGGTACGCGAATACTTCCATCCTCTTGCTGATACGTTTCCAAGATGGCGGCCACCACGCGTGGCAGTGCCAGACCCGAGCCGTTAAGCGTGTGCAAAATTTCGGTGTTATCGTGCTCATTGCGGTACCGCAGCTGCATACGCCGCGCTTGGTATGAACCAAAATTAGAGCACGAGCTCACCTCCAGCCAGCGCTGCTGACCGGGACTCCACACTTCAAGATCATACTTTTAGCTTGCGTAAAGCCCATATCACCGGTGCACATCAGTAACGTGCGGTACGGAAGCTCCAAGGCCTCCAGCAGTGATTCGGCATATTCACGCAGGCTTTCGAGCTCATCATAGGCCGTATCAGGGTGCACAATCTTCACTAATTCCACTTTATCGAACTGATGCAAACGGTTCAGCCCGCGCACGTCTTTGCCGTATGAGCCGGCTTCTCGACGCCAGCATGGTGTATACGCCACGTAATAAATGGGCAAATTTTCCGGATCAATTATTTCATCACGGTGAAAGTTGGTGACCGGCACCTCTGCGGTGGGAATCATGAAAAACTCATCCCGCGGAATTTCATACATCATATCTTCTTTGTCAGGGATTTGACCCGTACCGCGCGCCGAATCTTCATTGATAAAATACGGCGCCTGCATTTCGGTGTACCCGTTTTCGCCGGCTTTATTTAGAAAATAGTTTATAAGCGCACGCTGCAGCTTGGCTACGGGCCCCAAGTAAAACGGAAATCCTGCCCCCGTTACTTTCGATCCCCGCTCAAAATCAATCCAGCCCTTTTCTTCTACGATATCCCAGTGCGGCTTTCGCCATTCTCCTTTGCTCGGCTCTCCCCAGGTTTTATCCACTTGGTTATCTTCTTCGGTCTGGCCTACCGGCACGGACTCATGCGGCACATTGGGGATCTGTAGTAAGAGATCACGGCGTTTTTCCTTAAGGTCACTTAAATCATCTTCCAGTTCCTTAATTTGCTCTTTTAACTTACTGGTATGTTCAATGATTTCCTGCGCCTCTTCTTTTTTTCCCTGCCCCATCAATTGGCCAATTTTCTTGGCTTTTGTATTACTTTCACTGCGCAGCTTATCCGTCTTATGCACTAATGAGCGCCACTGTTCATCGGTAGACAAAAGGTCGTCAACAAGGCTGGTATCGGGCTCCCCCTTGTTTTTCATACCCTGCTTTACAGTTTCCTTATTATCACGAATATAATTGACGTCGAGCATTAGAAAATATTTTTGGGATTAAATAGCCTGTCAAAGATACAAGAGTTTACCAAAGGTTTGAACCAATTTTTTGGAGTTGAACTGCCACAAAACAATTGCGTAAAAATTTATTTAGATTTTAGAACAGCTGTTGAATTCCTAACTAATTAAGCCTATTTTGGCATTTGTGTAGAAAAATTAGGTATAAACTATTACTTATGAGTTACAGCTTAGACAAAATCGACCTCCAAATATTAAATCATCTGCAAAAGAAAGGGCGTGCACAGCGCAATAAGCTGTCCGAAATAGTGCATTTATCAGTACCGTCTGTGTCTGAGCGGATGCGCAAACTTGAAGAGCATGGTTATATTCAGGGATATCATGCAAAACTCGACTCCAAAAAATTCAAATTCGATATCACCGCCTTTGTTTTTGTAGAGGTTGACGGTTCCGACAACTATCAAACCTTTGTGGACCAAGCTACAAACGAAGCAGAAGTGATGGAGTGCCATTCAATTACCGGCGACGGTTCGCATATGCTTAAGATTCGCACAGAGAATACCGAATCGTTTGAGAAGCTGCTCTCCCGCATACAATCGTGGAGTGGTGTAAGCAAATCGCGGTCCAATATTGTGTTAAGCAGCTTTAAAGAAACTCATAACATTCCCATTAATAAGACCATCCATCCCGAAAAATAGCTCTAAAGCAGAGGTTCACATCCGGCTGATGGTAAAACGCCTTTTGGTAGCCGTATTTTTTGCCTGTCTACTAATGCCAAATTCAAGTCTGGCACAACGTTCGCTGGGCGTTGACTGGGATCCCCCTTCTTCCTTCTCTGAAGCTGCGGCCGAACTTCGTTCCTATGATAATCTTGGCATCACGTATTTGCAGATTCAAGGTGAATTACCGGAAGAGATTTGGCAGGTTATTGAGGAGCACAACTTTCGCGTGCAGGGTAAATTGCCAATTGCTTTTCCCGTAGCTCAAACGTTTTCCAATGCTGATAGCTCCCAAATACAGGCTTGGCTACAGCAAGCTGGGTATTTTAATAGCCGCGAAATGGTAGAGTCTCTGCAAGTTTTCGCCTATGGCCCTGTTCGCAATCAACAGTTCCAGCTGAGAGTCTCCAATTTTGTAGAAAAACTCAAGTCAGACTTCACAAAACACCTCAGCTATCTCACAACACATACAGAACCTGTCTCCATAGATTCTCTGTTCAAATTTAAAACACTTGGTTATCTGGGTAACGATATCCAGACGGAACAAATTGGGGCTTTTTACTACGAACACGCCGCTAATAGCTTAAGGCTTGCGCCCGTTAAAGCATATCTAAACAAAACAGGCTCACATCCGGATTTACCTGTTTATTTTGATTCAGAATGGCTCGATCGAATGTTCCAGACACATCCCGATTTCCAAGATACCATTCAAATGTTTGCGACTACTTCAGATCCGGTTTTCCCACTGCCTCGTAATGGGCCTATTCAAACCGGTCATGAAAATGCCATTGTGATTATGCTACTCTTGGTTTGGATCATTCTTGCAGTCACCTACAATTACAACCCCGTTTACAGACGGTCGTTTTTGCGTTACTACAGCGGCCATAAATTTTACGTTAAAGATGTAATGCACCGGCATATCCGCAGTTTGTTTACGGGAAATTCTATCATGGCTCAGCATGCCATCTCGGGGGGCATTATCATTTTTTGTCTATATGAAGCGACTTTTTCTGACTTAGGCAAACAGGCCACACTTTCTCATTTTCCATTCCTTGACATTTTTGGCCTTGGTTCCCTGAATGTTTTTCTGTGGGGTTTTATCTTTACTATTGCTGTTGAAACACTGAGTGTGCTTTGGCTGCGCTTTGCCAATCCAGAGGTCACCTTTATCAGTCAAATCATGAACTTGTACCCTTGGCTGTTGCAGCTCAATTTACTGGTAGCCACCCTCGCTGCTGTAGCACTTTTATCAGGCGGCAGCATCTGGCTTATTTATGCACTTGGATGCTTTTACACCATCTTTTTTATAAGCAGTTTTACCGTCACCGCTTTCGATACCGGCTCTTACCTCAAAACCAATAAGTACTGGTATATTGCGGGAACAGCTGGCCTTTACCTTTTGCTGGTGGTGATTGCAATGGTGTGGATATTCATTAGCCACGAGTTTACAGGAGTGATACAGCTCGCAGCTTCGCTACCCTAATTGGCCTATTTTTTAGCTATAATATTTGCTTGCGTAGGCGTGCAACGGGGATATTAAGCTTCTCGCGGTATTTGCTTACTGTTCGCCGTGCTACTTTATATCCCATTTCTTTCAACTTTTTGGCTATCGCTTTGTCGCTAAGCGGCTTATCCTTGTTTTCATTGTCTACAATTTGTTGTACCGCCTTTTTTACTTCTCTGCTTGATACCTCTTCCCCGCTCTCGGTTTCAATTCCTTCACTGAAAAAATACTTGAGCTCAAAAACACCGAAATTGGTTTGCACATATTTGCCATTTACTACCCGCGATATGGTTGAAATATCCAGGTTTACACGCTCGGCAATATCCTTCAAAATCATCGGCTTAAGACCTTCACCATGCTTAAAAAAGTCTTCCTGCAGCGCAACAATCGTTTTCATGGTATTCATTAGTGTATTCTGCCGCTGGCGGATAGAATCAATAAACCACTGCGCCGATTCCATCTTATCCTTAATAAAAGTCTTCGTCTCCTTGGCTTTTTCGTCTCCGCTATTTTTTTCTTCAGATCTTCCCACATTTCTTTATATCGGGGTGATATTTTAAGCGCAGGCACATTTTGATTGTTCAACGTGATTACAAAATCACCTTCGCCGGATTGCTCACCATTTTCATTGGAGTATTCTTTGTAAATAACTTCAAAGTCGGGCTCAATATAGTTTTTATTATCATCTACAGCATTGCCGGACCCCCCGGGTTTAGGATCAAGCCCTCGTATGCAACTGAACGCATCTTTCAGGGCCTCATCATCAATACCGAGCTTATTCTTCAATTTACTAAAATGCTTTTTCTCAAAGGCATCCCAGTGGTTTTTGATAATTTCAAGTGCATTATTTCTTCCTGTTGCATCACTACTCATCAATTCAAGCTGAGCCTGCAAACAATCTTGCAGATCTTTGGAAGCAATGCCAGGCGGATCTAGTCGCTGTATTTCGCGCCGTACCTGCTCTACTTTTTCTTTGGACGTTAACACTCCCTCATTGAAAGCAATATTATCTACAACGGCCTCAATTTCACGGCGAAAATATCCATCTTGATCCAGGGATCCCAAAATCTGTTCAGCAATCAGCTGCTCTTCATCATCAAAGTTCAACAAGCCAACTTGCTGCTCCAGCTCCTCCAGTAAAGACTCATGGTAGGGATTGGGTAAATCGCGCCACTCTTCATTTCCCGAATAACCACTGTAAGACCCTGGTAATCATCACTATTGTAATCTGTGTTCTCCATGTACTCATCCCAATCCATCTCTTCATTTTCATCTACCGGATCGAGTTCTTCGTTTTCCTTTTCTTCCCACTCTTCTTTCCTGTCGAGTTCTTCGGGATTTTCCAGCGTTTCTTCGGGCTTGGCTTCTTCCAGCACGGGGTTTAGTTCAATCTCTTCTTTAATGCGCTGTTCAAGAGCAATGGTAGGCAATTGCAGCAGTTTGATGTACTGAATCTGCTGTGGGGACAGCCGCTGCTGCTGCGACTGTTTCTGGTTCATCTGTTGATTTTGTCCGGTCCTAAGCATGCCGATTGGTCCTTGCTGTTATTGATGCACCCCGCGGTTATGATGAATCACCTGTGCTCACTAAATATGGTGTCATACTTAGAAGATACTATATCTAAATATGAATAAAAAAGAACGGGAACCAATTTTGAGGCTTTCGTTTTAATGAGATACCCTTACAAGGTGACTTTTATATTTGATTATATACTATATGTTGCCATTAACTAAATCCGGCTGTATATGAAAACCAAATCACTGACTTTTATAGTAACGCTGCTATTAATACTTCCCTTTTCAACCCAGGCACAAAAGGCTGACATAAATACCATCTCCACCAATCAAGGACCTATTGAAGTTCACCCCATACAACACGGAACCTTAGCCCTAACCTGGAATACTATAACCATTTACGTTGATCCCACAGGCGGTGCTGAGGCCTTTGCAAATTTAGATACACCCAATGTTATTCTCATTACCCACTTGCACGGTGACCATTTTGACCCAGAAACCCTGCAAGCCCTTAAGACCAAAAATTCTGCTATTGTAGTACCGCAATCAGTTGCTGATGAAATGACTGGCGGGCTGGGAGGTCGGCAGATTGTTCTAGATAATGGGCAAGAAACTGATATTGAGAACTTTACTGTGAGGGCCGTGCCCATGTACAATTTGCCGGAGGAAGGTGCACGGCATCCCAAGGGCTGGGGAAATGGCTACGTGTTAACCATGGGGGGCAAAAAGGTATACATATCAGGTGATACGGAAGGCATTCCCGAAATGCGTCAGCTACAAAATATTGATCTGGCTTTTGTATGTATGAATTTACCGTACACCATGGACGTAGAGCAAGCTGCAGATGCCGTGCTCGATTTTCAGCCTGCTGTTGTTTATCCCTATCATTACCGCGGACAAGACACCCAAAAATTCCGAGAATTAGTAAATGCCGGGAACAAAGATATTGAAGTTCGCCTTCGAGAATGGTATAGCAACTAGTGATATTCACTGATGTTCGGTGATCAGCCGAGCTGTAAATATGCTACCGTTTTCATCATAATTTTTGCGAAGGTAATACACACTCAGTGTCCGAATCTGAAAATACGTCCCAAAGCAGGCTTATACTTGCAATTACCGGGAGCATTATCATTGGATCTATTGCGTGCTATTTTCTTTTACCTGCATTTCAAAACTTTATTAATGAGGCTTACCAAGTTCTCACCAGCGACAATAATCAACGCATAACCCAATGGGTTGAACAGTTTGGTTTATGGGGTCCCATTTTTATCGCCCTTGCCATGACGGCACAAATGTTCCTGTTCGTCTTCAACGTCACGCTTTTAGTGCTTGTTTCGGTCCTGGCATATGGTCCTATTTGGGGCTCGTTGCTGGGCATTACCAGCATTTGCATAGCATCAACGGTGGGCTATTTCATTGGTCGGGCTCTGGGCCAGCAAACCGTTTTTAAAATCATTGGCGAACGTACCGAAAATAAGATTGAATCGTTCATGGAAAACTACGGCGCAGGGGCGGTAGCTATTGCTCGATTCTCTCCTTTTCTATCGAATGATGCTATCAGCTTTGTAGCCGGTATTCTTCGGATGAGCTACTTTAAGTTCATGTCGGCTACATTGGCGGGCATCACCCCACTCATTATTCTTATCGCCTGGCTCTCGGAAAGCATGGATCGGCTGCAAAACGGACTGATTTGGATTTCAGCTATCAGTTTAGCCGCATTTATCGCGTATATTATTTACGATAAATACTTTAAGCAGGAGCATAAGGCCCCAGCTTAAGCCAGCTCAAAATTCTTTCCAGCCCGTTGGCGCACGCACTCCTGCATTTCCAGCTCCAGTAATTTTGCGAGCAAGGCATGCGACGGCGTTCCGGTGGCTTCACTCAAATCATCAATATGCATCGGTTTTTTGCTAAGCAGCTCACAAATCTGCCTGCTTTTTTCATCTAAATCGAGTGATTTCCAGCTTGCTTTTTGTGGACTTTTGGATTCCTGCCCCTGTAACTTCACCGTTTCATGAAGTGGCAATTCTTCAATAATATCGTCTACGGTTTGCACCAGCTTGCCCGCTCCCCGTTTAATCAAATGATTGCAGCCCTGTCCGTTTACATTTTTCAATGAATGCGGCACTACAAAAACCTCCCGATTCTGCATAAGTGCTGACTGTGCGGTTATCATACTTCCGCCCTTTAGTCCCGACTCAACTACCAGCGTGCCCAATGTAAGGCCGCTTACAATACGATTGCGCTCGGGGAAATTACCCGCATCAGGTGGAGTGCCTGGTGCAAATTCCGTGATAACGGCCCCGCCTGTTTCAATAATTTCACCTGCCAGCTCTGCGTTTTTTTGAGGATAGATCACATCAATACCAGAACCCAGCACTGCTACAGTAGTACCACCAACATTTACGGTGGCTTTGTGTGCGGCTGCATCAACCCCAAAAGCTAAACCGCTAACAATACTCAACCCCTTTTCCGCCAATTCTCCGCTCAGCTTTTGCGCTGTTTCGCGGCCGTAGGCCGTGGCGCGCCGGGTGCCAACCACAGCGATTCCAGGCCTGTTTAGCACATCGGCATTTCCTTTGATCCATATCAGCAGCGGCGGATCGTAAATTTCTCTCAGCAAAGGTGGGTAGTTGTCATCAAGATAGGTAATTAACTCTGCTCCAAGCCTTTGGGCCTTTTCCAGCTCTGCATCAACAGCCGACCAGTCATCAAATGATAAAATCAATTCCGCAGTATGCGGACCAATACCGTTTACCTGCTCTAGCTCACTTTTCGAGAGCGTAAAAATCTCGGCGGGATGATCTACCGCCTGCAGCAGCAGCCGAATGCGCTGAATGCCCAAGCGATCAATTAAGCCTAGCCCTAGCAGAGCCTCACGCTGGTTTTTCGGTTTGTGGTTCGTCAGATTCAATTGTTTGCAGTTGCTCCCAAATAGCTTCTTTTAGCTTGTCCATATTGTGCCCCGTGGCAGCTGAAATTTGCACCGTCGGGATATCAATATCAACCTCTTGATCAAGTTTAAAGTCTTCCTGAAGATCCATTTTAGTGATCGCCAGCAAACGCGGTTTATCGAGTAAATCACTGCGGTATGATTCCAGTTCTTTCAGCAGTGCCTTATATTCGTATTCGATGTCTTGTTGCGAGCTTACCATAAAAAGCAGCAAACTATTGCGCTCAATATGCCGCAAAAACTGAATCCCCAACCCCCGTCCTTCGTGCGCCTCTTCAATAATGCCAGGAATGTCTGCCATCACGAATGTGCGATAGTCAGCCAGCGTTACCACACCCAAATTGGGCTGAAGAGTGGTAAACGGATATGAATCAATTTTAGGCTTGGCGCCACTCATGGCCGAGAGCAAGGTACTTTTGCCGGCGTTGGGGAACCCCACAAGACCAACATCAGCCAGCAGCTTCAGTTCAATTTCAATGGTTCGCTGCTCACCTTCTTCACCCTCTTGAGCATGACGCGGGGTTTGATTGGTTGCACTTCTAAAATGCCAGTTACCCAGTCCGCCTTTTCCTCCTTTGGCAATCACAATTTCCTGCTCATGCTCGGTAATTTCTCCCAGCCGTTCTTCGGTATCTGCATCAAAAATTACGCTGCCCAGCGGAGCTTCCAATATACGATCTTCGCCATCTTTACCCTTCTTTTTGCTGGAACCGCCATTTTTACCGTCACCGGCATTAACATATTTCTGATAGCGAAGGTCCAACAAGGTATTCAGCTGTTCATTTCCTTTAATAATTACATCGCCTCCGGCACCGCCGTCGCCGCCATCCGGGCCGCCTTTCGCCTCATATTTTTCGCGGCGAAAATGCACCATTCCAGAACCACCGGTTCCGGCTGTCACATAAATTTTTGCGTAATCGGCAAAGCGCATATAAACCCTTGTTTACTTAATGAATCAAACTCTTATTGCACTACTCATATTTATGAAGCACAAGCTTGAGCAGGCGTGTCAACTCTGCTTTCATTTTTGTACGAGACACAATCAAATCCAGAAAGCCATGCTCCAGTAAATATTCTGCTGTCTGGAATCCTTCGGGTAAATCGCGACCAATAGTTTGACGAATGACCCGCGGGCCTGCAAAGCCGATAAGCGAACCCGGTTCAGCAATATTAAAGTCACCCAGCATGGCAAAACTGGCCGTAACTCCGCCCGTAGTGGGATTAGTCATAAATGAAATATACGGCACGCCTTCTTCTTCAAGCTGCGCTAGCTTAGCCGAGGTTTTGGCCATTTGCATGAGGCTTAGTACGCTTTCCATCATACGTGCGCCGCCAGATTGAGAAATAATAATAAGTGGTCGCTTTTTCTTGCGGGCATGATCAATGGCAATGCCCAGCCGTTCACCCACGACCGAGCCCATACTGCCGCCAATAAAATCAAAATCCATGCAGGCGATAACCACGTCGAGCTCGTTCATTTGGCCGGTTCC
>NNSL01000377.1 GCA_003123965.1 Balneolaceae bacterium SMO_bin1 | reverse complement strand
AGCCCGGCGCCGCCGCTCCAGTCGGCCGAAAGTACTTCGTACTCACTAAAAAGCCAGCCGATAGTTGCCGACAGTAAAATCATACTCCAGATACCATAAATAGTAGGCCAAAGCATTTTTTCGATGCCTTTATCGCGGAAGATAAACCAGCCGAAGCCAATCATTAGAAGGGGAATAATAATACTGATGTACCCAAAAAGTACGTTCACAAACCAGTACGAGCAATATGCGCCGAGTATACCCAGTCCGTTTTCTATACGGCGGGCCAGCCCGTAATCAGTAGAAAACATTTCGCCAAAAGCGATGTCGCGGGCCAGTTCGTAGTCGCCGGGGTGATAGGTAAGGATACTGAGCCCCAACAAGGCGCCCACGGCCATGGTAAGAATCCCGAGAATTTCAAGTTTACGGTGCTGGGAGAGCCCACCGGTTAATGTTCCCGAATTACTTTTCTTTGCCATTGAAGTTGGTAATAATTCCGTCTTTCAATATAGGTAGCACATCAGCGATATTGACTTTACAGCTGTGTGTAATATCATCCGTGTTGATGATTTCGCTGAGACGTACGGCGTGATTTGATGTTTTGATGGCACTTTCTATATCATCACCAAATTTTTCATAAAGTCCAAAAGCTACCCGAACCCCGTCTTTTGCCTTTTCGGGCAGTACGCCGTCGTTAAGTTCGTAAATAATGTTACCGGCGCAAAGTAAATCTTCAAGCGAAAGCCGGCCGCGCCATCCTGCACAAATCAGCGAAATTTCCCGATCAACTGTCTTAAGCTTTTCAACCACCTGCTTAAGATTCAAAAAGCTGCCGATAATTACTTCTTCGGCGATAGCTGCTTTCTTTACCGCTTTAGTGCCGTTAGTGGTATTAAGGATAATGGTTTTGCCCTCTACTACTTCGCGGCTGTATTCACCCGGAGAATTCCCCAGATGGTATCCTTCAATTTTTTTGCCGTCTTTTTCGCCGCACAACAGGTACTGAGGTGAGTCGAGGCTTTGGGAAATACGTCCGGCTGCGTCCATATTTTCAACCGGAATAATGCCTTTGGCGCCATTTTTAAGGGCGGTAACCATGGTAGTGCTGGCGCGCAGCACATCAATAACTACAACTACCTTTTCCCTAACATCATCTTCCTGAAAAGATGGAACAGATATAAATACGTCGATCTTATTCTTCATAAAAACACATCTCTCAAATTTCTATTGCTGACTGCTACTTTTTCTGCAGAAACGGCGGTTTTACTACATTTGCATCCGCCACTTTGTTTCGAATTTTAATTTTTATCGTACTTCCTGATGAAGCTTTTTCCACGGGAATATAACCCATGCCGATATTTTTACCCAGCGAAATAGAACGCGTACCGCTGGTAACGTGACCAATTTTCTGTTCATCTTCATCCACAATATCGTAGCCAGACCGCGGAATTGCGCGGGGATCATCGAGCGTAAAGCCCATAAGCTTGCGATCAACACCCTGCTCTTTTACTTTCTGCAGGGCTTTGCGTCCAATAAAATCGCCTTTATCAAGCTTTGTTAGCCAGCCCATGCGGGCTTCAAGCGGGTTAGTTTCTTTGGTGATATCGTTGCCGTAAAGTGCAAATCCCATTTCAAGGCGCAATGTATCGCGTGCACCTAAACCGCAGGGTTGAATGTCAAACTCTTCACCCGCTTCCATAATGGCGTTCCACACACCCTCGGGATCGGCGTGATCTTTATTGAAATAGAGCTCAAATCCTTTTTCACCGGTATATCCTGTGGCTGAAATAGTGATATCATCAAATCCCGCCAAGGTGCCCATCTCAAAAGTGTAAAATGATATGGCCGAAAGATCCGTATCGGTCAGCTTTTGCAGCGTTTCCACCGACTTTGGTCCCTGCAGGGCCAGCAGGCAGGTACCATCCGAAAGATTCGAAAGCTCGGCATCAAACGAGTTATTCTCTTTAATCCAATTAAAATCTTTATCAATGTTCGAAGCATTTACCACCAGGATAAACTCATTTCCGTCAAGCATGTATACCAGCAAGTCATCCACAATGCCCCCATCTTGGTAGCACATAGCCGAATATTGCGCCTTGCCGGGCTCCAGCTTCGTCACATCATTAATAGTTACCCATTGAATTAGGTCGGCAGCTTCCGGACCGGTCACATAAAATTCGCCCATGTGAGATACATCAAACATGCCCACGCTGCTGCGCACGGCTTTATGCTCCTGCTTGATGCCAGCATATTGCACCGGCATTTCCCAGCCGCCGAAATCAATTAGTTTGGCGCCGGCCTGTTCGTGGATATTGTAAAATGGTGTTCGGTTTAACATGTTGAATACAGAATATGAGCATACCGCCAAATGGCGATAATCAGGATAATTGGTTCAATGTCTCCGGTCCGATGTGTAAAGCAGGGTAATTTTACACTCAAAATGGAAGTTCTGAAGTTAACCATTTCTTTACAGAATGAAGAATGATTTTTACCCCACTGCTTCATCTTTGTTTAGTACCTGCCGCGCTGGAATTTTGCAACTTTATTCGCTGGCAAGAGAATGCCTGATTACTAAAAATCGTTTAGCATCTGCAGCTAAATGCTTATCTTTAGCCGCTTATTACAAATGACAAAAAATTCTTGCCGCATGGCTATAAAGAAGCAACAAATACGTTCTGCACTAATGCATGTGATGCATCCCGAGGCTGACAAAGACCTTGTGAGCCTGAATATGATTGAAGATCTGGTGGTGCAGGATAAATTCGTAACGTTTACTATTGATCTGCCCGATAAAAATCCCAAGCTCGAAAGCATGCTTAAGGAAAAGTGTCGGGAGGCCATTCATAAATACGTTGCCGATGATGCCGTGCTGGATATCACCACTGCGGTAAATATTTCGAAATTCGGCAAAAAGGATGATGATGAGGGCTCACCGGCATTTCCCGGACAGGGCCATCGCAGCAAGCAACAACAGCAAGAGCAGCAAAATCAAGGAGAAGCCGAAGTTTTTCCCGGCGTTGAAAACGTCATTGCCGTAGCTTCGGGCAAAGGGGGCGTAGGCAAATCTACCGTGGCCGTTAATCTGGCATGCGGCTTGGCCAGAACCGGTGCAAAAGTAGGCTTGCTGGATACCGATATTTACGGACCGAGCATTCCCACAATGTTTGACAGCCACGAGCGGCCGAATATCACCGCGCATAAAAAGCTTATCCCTCTCAAAAAACACGGCGTGCACTTTTTATCCATGGGGCTTTTGGTTGATCCCGATCAAGCCATGATTTGGCGCGGCCCAATGGTAACCAGTGCGGTAAAACAGTTTATGCAAGAAGTAGAGTGGGGCGAACTGGATTACATGGTGCTTGACCTGCCTCCGGGCACGGGCGATGTGCAGCTGACCATCGTTCAAACGGTTCCCTTAACAGGAGCTGTAGTCGTATCAACGCCGCAGACCGTTGCCCTTGATGATGCCCGAAAAGGCGTGGCCATGTTCAAGAAAGTAAATGTACCGGTTCTCGGTATCGTCGAGAATATGGCATACTTTATACCGCCCGACATGCCCGAAAAGAAGTACTACATCTTTGGCAAGCACGGCGCACGCGACTTAGCCGACCGCATTGGAACAAACTTCTTGGGTGAAATTCCGCTGGAGCAGTCGGTGCGTGAAAGCGGTGATAATGGCACGCCTATCGTGATGGAAGAAAACCTAGAGTCAAAATCTGCACAGGCTTTCGTAGAGCTTTCGAATAATGTGATTCAGCAGCTGGCCATCCGTAACCAAGAGCAGCCTGCCACCGAAAAAATAGACATTAAGATAAAGCCATAGACTATTTACCATTAAACCGCTTGTCCATCACTTTTTTCGGAATCCGAAAATGGAATCGAGCTTACTGCTAATGAACAGTGAATTCGCGACTTTGCCCAAAAGGCCGAAGGGCGGCTGGTAGCTCACCCGATCTATCATTTTTATGCCTTGCTCGGTTTCCTGCAGCGCGTGGTAATGATACCAGAACTTGTACGGACCAATGCGCTGCTCGTCTACAAACTGCTGACCGGGAATGATGTGCTTAATTTCGGTAACCCAATCCTGCGTTCCCAAAAGCGGCAATTTTACCCTGTACTCAATAATCAAACCGGTATACATCTTTTTCGGCACATCGCTCACAATGGTAAATTCCATCTCCGGCGGGGTGATTTCGTTCAGGTTTTCGGGGCGGGAAATAAAATCCCAAAGCTCTTCTTGCGAAGCAGTCAAAACTTGTTCTTGGTACAGCTGATACATCGAATGTAGGTTGATTTTAAAAGTTCAACCCTTGCAACAGTTCCCGATCGATTTAAATTTCAATCAGCCCTTAAATTTTACTCAGAATAACCTGCCAGAAACTTTTACAGAAAGGGTTCCCAACTTTTAAGATGCTGCTAACGCTGGCTTACCCCCAGCAGGAAGTGCCAAACTGTTAACGCAGCCAGGCGCGCCGTTTGCCCATCGCGATCAAATTCAGGGTTCAGTTCGGATACATCTATGCTCTGCACCTGCTCGTTTCGTCCTGCTAAATATGCAGCTGTGAGCCATAAATCCGGGTTCAAACCGTTTACACATGGCGCACTTACGCCCGGGGCGTAGGCTTGATCTACCGCATCCAAATCAAAAGTTACCATCAAGTTCTCACTCTCGTGCGCATGAAAAAGACCCGATATGGCCGTGATATTCGTCTCATCCTTAAAATAATATTTCCCCTGGTGCGCGTCGATGTAATCTAGGTGGGACTTGGCCACCGCATGCGGCTGCAGCCCGGCCACCAAGTACTTTTGGCAGCAACCGCTGGAATGTTCAATGGCCTGCCGGAAAGGTGAGCCGGAGTGCGCCTGGCCGTCTCTTAGGGGGCGTACATCGGTATGAGCATCTACATTTAAAATAGCCGTATTGATACCTGCTTCCCCATAGCCTAAAAAATGACCAAAAGCCGTTTCGTGGCCGCCTCCGAGAATAATGGTTACCACATCTTGCTCAAGATAAGACGCAACCACCGAAGCCAGGGTCTGCTGGTTGGTTTCGAGATCGTTTTCGTGGGGTTCAATATCACCAACGTCCTTTGTATGCTCAATCAAATTTATAAATGGTGCTGTTTCTTCGGCGTCAGGGGTCATTTTGTACAGATTTCGCCGAATGTAGTCGGGGGCTTTTGCCGCGCCGGGGCGACCGCCATTACGGCGCACGCCTTCATCGCAAGGAAAACCCACTATGGCAACCTTCGGAAGTTCATCACCCGAAATTTCCCGACCCAGCAGGTGGCCAATGCGTTGATCATTTTCATCAATATTCGGGAGCGAAATATTGTGGGGCTTTATAGTAGACATACAATTTTCTTTAGTTCAAAAACATGAAACCGAAAGCTATGTAATACAAACTGCTTTCCCAATGGAATATACTCTCCAAGAAATAAAAAAGGCCCGCTATTGCGAGCCTTTTAAATTATGATTACATACCTGCCTTATTTCATAGAATGCAGGGCCAACCGATTTCCTTCGGTATCTTCAAAAATGGCCATGTATCCATATTCGTCGTTGATCTTTTTCTTGGGCTGCAGAATTTTTCCGCCGCCGGGTTCTACACGGCTAAGTACTTCTTGCAAATCGGGGCCGCCATTAAAATAAATCATTGAACCTTTGTGGCTGGGGTGATAAAATTCCGGGTGCTCGCACAGGGCACCGCCCACACCACCTTCATCAACTGGAAACATCGACATTTTCAACCCATCTCCCATTTCAATGTCTATCATCTCAACATTAAAGAGAGACTCATAGAACTTCTTTGCGCGCTGCAGTTTACTAACGGGAACTTCAAACCACACAGCTGCACTGTTCATTGTTTTTTTAGCTTCGGTTGCCATTTTAACCTCCGTTTAAATTAAAGGTAGATTCATATATTACTATTCTGGGAGGAATTCTCCTACATCAATGATTAAATCGAAGTCATGATTTTAGCAGCATGATTGCTATTTTAGGCAAGCTAGTGTTCTAGACCGAATTATAAATCAATCTATTAAAGTTATGTTTTCGCCCGCCAAATACTTTTTAGCCGCCTGCACCTTTTTAATGAGCCTCTTGCTGGCAACAGCACCGCTTGCTGCCCAAACCCAAACTGAAGCCGATTTATTCCTTGGATCAATTGATTTTCCCACCTCGGCTGAAGGAGAAGCCCAGCAGGAATTCCTGACCGGCGTACTTGCCCTGCACAGCTTCTGGTATCCCGAAGCGCGCGATCATTTCCAAAAAGCGCAGCAGCTCGATCCCAATTTTGCAATGGCCTACTGGGGCGAAGCTATGACGCATGATCACCCTATCTGGCAGCAACACGACCAAGAAGCGGGGCGAAACGTTCTGAATGAAATGCAGCAGCAATCGTCGCTAAAATGGACGGAGCGGGAACAAGATTACATCAGCGCGTTGCAAAAACTATACGCTCCCGACACCAGCATGGAACAGCGACGTCAAAAGTACGCCGCGGCCATGCAAACCCTTGCCGAAACATACCCCGAGGACGATGAGGCCCTCGCTTTTTCTGCCCTGGCCGATATGAGCCTGCCATCCTTTGAATACAGCAACCCCGATGTGCGCGATGTAGTGCCCATTGCCGCCCGGCTTGAAAATCTGTACCAGCGCCACCCCGATCACCCCGGCGCCATGCACTATCTTATTCACGTGTACGATAATCCCAAGTTTGCCGAAATGGGACTGCGCCCGGCCAATGATTATGCAAGCGTGGCTTACTCATCGCCCCATGCCATCCACATGCCCAGCCATATTTACAAACAGCTGGAACAGTGGGATCAGGTGATAGAAGCCAATATTCGTGCTTGGGAGGCGTCTATTGATTGGCAGCAGCGCACCGATCGTCCTTTAAAAGATCGAGACTATCACTCCTACCGCTGGCTGTTTGAGGCCTATCTTGAAGTGGATAATTTTGATAAGGCGTGCAGTATTATTGAAAACATGCATCAAATCCATCAAAAGGCACAGGCACAAAACCAAGATCTGGGCAGAATTCCAGGCCTTATTGAGAATTTTGAAAATCAGTACGAAGAAAATGGCAGGCCTTCGGTACGGGCCTGCCCCGCTGAATCTTAAGTTATGCTTCTTCGCGCTCTACAATTTCATTATGCTCATTAATGAATCCTTCGTAGCGGGCCAGCTGAATAAGTGTGGTTGAGAGCAGTTGATCAATATTCATGGAAGAAGAACGCAGCCACCGGTGGGTAGCCTCATCTTCAGGATATTTTTCAATACACTGCTCGGTGTAATTAGTGAAATTTCGTACCTCCTCCAGTATTTCAATCAGCCTTGCCGGGCATTCGCACTCAATCATATCGGCATGTTTTTGCAGCTCCTTAACAGCTTCTTCACTTATTTGGCTTCCGTCCTCTACTGTTATTTTCATAATTATTACTTTACTTAAATCATCGGTTTTAGTTCATAGGGAGCAGCCAGTACGTATTCACTTTTTCGTTAAGCCCTTTCACCTTTTTCATAGGCATTTTTTGAAAGAGAAACTCATCTTTTACGCGCTCATGGCTCGGCTCCGAAATTAAAATATCCACTGAAAAATATTTAGTCAACGCTTCAATGCGCGAGGTGGTATTTACCACATTGCCCAAAACCGTTTGCTGGCTGATCTGATTGGTATTTATTTGCCCATAAGCAACTTTACCGGTATGGATGCCAATGCCGGCCGCCACCACTGTTTCTACATCCAGGTACCGCTGCTTGTTGATCTCTTTCAAAACTTTGCGCATTTGCAGGGCAGCCTTACAGGCATCAAATGCATAGGCAGACGTATCGTTTGATATACCAAAATGAGCTAGAAAACCATCGCCGGTAAACCGATCTACCGTTCCGCCCACAGCTTCTACTTCTTCGCCCAGCCTTGCCAGCACCGTATTGGCAAAGCGCATGGCTTTCATCGGGTCTTTTTTTTCAAACAAATTTGTAAAATTACGGATATCGCAAAATAGTATGGTGCCTTCTTTTTTCTCGGCAAAATAGTTCTTATCACTCATTTAATGCGTTCGTTTTCCCTTATAATAGCGTTGCTTTACTTGGTTTGGTCGGAAATGATACATCCAGAATGCGGGATCCGGGGCATCAATTACCACAAAATCAGCTTTTTTACCCGGCTGAATGGAACCTGTTTTGCCATCACGCTGAATTGCTTTAGCAGCGTAAATAGTGGTCCCTTTGAGAACTTCGGCCGGCGACATACGCCCCATGTTACATGCCAGCATCATAGCCAGCGGCAAATCGTAGCTGGGTGCAGAACCCGGGTTAAAATCGGTTGCTACAGCCACCGGTCACGCCCTCATCAATAAGCTTTCGACAATTGAGAAATGCCTCTTGGGTGTAGAGTGAGGCCAGCGGCAGGGTTACCCCGGTTACACCGGCATCGGCCATAGCCGCAATGCCCGCTTCTGAAATTTGCTCCAGATGATCTGCACTGGCTGCTTCAAGTTCGGCGGCCAGTTCCGCACCGCCGCAATTGCTCAGTTGGTCGGCATGAAGCTTTGGGGTCAGCCCGGCTGCTTGAGCCGTTACCAGTATTTGGCGGGCTTCATCAATAGAAAATGCCGACTCCTCTACAAAAATATCACAGAATTCGGCAAGGCCTTCTTCAACGACGGCCGGAATCATTTCTTCCGTTACCAAATCGATATATCCTTGCCGGTTATCCTCGTATTCGGAGGGAATGGTATGGGCTCCAAGAAATGTAGGTGCGACCTGAATTGCTTTTTCTTCGGCCAGCCGTTTGTAGACACGCAGTATTTTCAGTTCGTCTTCAACTGTTAAACCATAACCGCTTTTGCATTCAATAGTGGTAACGCCCAGCTCCATTATTTCATCAAGCAATCGAGAGGCCTTTTTCAAAGAGCTGATCTTCGGTTCGCTGGCGCGTATGTGCTACCGTAGAACGTATACCTCCTCCGGCCTTGGCAATTTCAAGATAGCTTTTACCCTGCAAGCGTGCGGCAAATTCGTCGGGGCGCCAGCCGCCAAAAGCCAGGTGGGTGTGGCAATCTATAAGACCGGGCACAACCATCTGTCCGCTGGCATCACGGACCTCCTTGCCGGCATACTGTTCAGGCAGATCCCGTTCGGGGCCTACCCATAAAATTTCTTCATTGTCCCATACGAGTGCAGCCTGCTCAATCAGATGTATATCACTCTGCGGGCCTTCGTCTTTACAGGTGGCCAGGCAGCCGATATTTACGAGTGTTGGCATATTAGATTAATTCACCAATTGCGTCTTCTACTTTTTCCATCATTGTACGATTTTGCAGAAGGCTGGTCGCCTCATTAATGTCATCTTTAAAATAATGATCTTCATCGGCGTGCGGGATAATTTCTCGTATAAATTTATGCGCCACTTCAACACCGCGGCCCGGGCGCATTGGTTTTCGAAAATCCAGGGCCTGGGCAGCTGTAAATAGCTCGATAGCCAGTATTTTCTCCACATTTTCGTACACATCGAGCAACTTGAGCGCACTAATACTGCCCATGCTTACGTGGTCTTCCTGCCCGAGGCTGGTCGGAATGGAGTCGACCGATGAAGGATGGCACAGCACTTTATTTTCGGATACCAGCGCAGCTGAGGTATATTGTGGAATCATAAATCCGGAATTGATACCCGTCTCTTCCATCAGCAGTTTGGGCAGGCCGTCGTGTCCTTCCAGCAGCAAGTAGGTACGCCGCTCAGAAATACTGCCAAACTCGGCCAGGGCAATTTTAGCGTAATCGAGCGCCAGAGCCAGCGGCTGGCCGTGGAAATTACCCCCGCTAAGTATATCGCCATTTTCAAAGACCAGCGGGTTATCTGTTACTGAATTGATTTCCGTCTCAATTGTTTCGGCACAGTGACGAATGGCATCACGGCTGGCCCCGTGCACTTGTGGAATGCAGCGCAGGCAATACGGATCTTGCACCTTGCCACAATTTCTGTGCGATTCCAGAATTTCACTTTCAACCAGCAATTGGCGAACGTTTTTTGCCACGCCCTGCTGGCCATTGTGTGGTCGAATATCGTGTATGCGTTTATCAAACGGCTTGATGCTGCCCTGCAAAGCTTCCAGGCTCATTGCCGCAATTAAATCGGCGGCTTTGGCCAGCGCTTGTGCCTTTTCAATCACATAAGCGCCATATGCACTCATCTGCTGGGTGCCATTAATCAGAGAAAGCCCATCTTTGGCCTGCAGCTCAATGGCTTCTAAGTCGTGTTTGTCTAACACTTTATGGGCCGGCAGTGTATCGGTACCGTCTTCATTCCAGAAATCACCCATGCCCAGCAGCGGCAGCGACATATGGGCAAGGGGTGCCAAATCACCCGAGGCGCCGACACTGCCCTTTTCGGGAATAGCCGGAATTAAATCGTGGTCAGAAAAGTAAATTAATCGATTGAATGTTGTTTGTGATATGCCCGAATAACCAATACCCAGCGCATGTATTTTTAGCTGCAGCATCAGCCGTGATATATCTTTGGGAATCAAATCACCCACGCCCACCGAGTGCGAAAGCACCAAATTGCGCTGCAGTTGTCGCAGCTGCTCATCGCCCACCTTTTATTTGCCAGTGCCCCAAAACCGGTATTGATACCGTAAAAAGGCTCATTGCGATCGAGCGCCTGTTCTACTACGGCCCGCGCCCGTACAACACTAGATTGATCAGATTTAAGCTGCTCAATGGAGTTGGTTAAATCTGTGTATAAATGTTCTATGGATATATGCACAAGCAGCTGTGAATTAAAGTTTGGCAATGCACTTTGGTGCTGTATTGAGAATAAAAAAGGTTTCTTAGAAAATCTAAAAAATACACGATACCAATCTTATTAAGCCTGAATAATAAAATTTTGGTTGAAAAAAATTTTAATTAAGTTGGTTATCGCTTTAGGCAAACCGCATTTCGAGTATTTATACATTTTAACAGCTTGGCATCATCAAATTAGTTGGGAGAAAATGCGTCGCCGCCGCACACGTAGGCTAATAATCGTTTCTGAATAATTATATCACTGCAAATGACTGGCACCAATGAAGGGCAAAGATATGCCTGGCAGCCAATATCGCTTGGCCACCTGCTGGAAAAC
>NNSL01000457.1 GCA_003123965.1 Balneolaceae bacterium SMO_bin1 | reverse complement strand
AGAATGGTTCGGTTGCCGTTCTTGATTCCTTCGACATAATCATCAAGCGAAAGCTGCTGTCGCCGTTTTTTGGTGCCGGTTTAAACTGGCGGTATTTATGGCATTGCCGGATTCCACGCCTTTGTTCACGGAGAGAGAAGAATCACCATCGGTATCTTTTTTGGAGTTTGCCAAATCAGCTTAGTTTTTCCGGCTTTCTATGAGTGCATTTAAAATCTGCTGGGCAGCTTGCGAGATAACAGTTCCCGGTCCAAAAATACCTACTACCCCCTTCTCATATAAAAAATCATAATCCTGCTGGGGAATTACACCTCCAACAATCACCATAATATCATCGCGCCCTTGCTTTTCAAGTTCATCAATAACTTTAGGCACTAATGTCTTGTGTCCGCCGGCCAGGCTCGATACGCCGAGAATATGTACGTCATTTTCAACGGCTTGGCGTGCTGCTTCTTCCGGGGTTTGAAACAACGATCCGATATCCACATCAAAGCCGAGATCGGCAAAGCTTGTGGAAATAACTTTCGCCCCGCGATCATGGCCATCTTGTCCCATTTTGGCTACCATTATACGTGGCCGTCGACCTTCAAGATCGGCAAATTCATCAGCCAGTTCCTGTGCTTTTTTAAAATCCTCGTCTTTATCAATTTCTGAAGAATACACGCCTGATATGGATTTAACAGTTGCTTTGTATCGGCCGAACTCTTCTTCCATGGCATCGGAAATTTCGCCTAGTGATGCGCGTTTTCGGGCTGCTTCAACCGCTGCTTCAAGCAAGTTGCCGTCGCCGGTTTCAGCTATTTTGGTGATGCGTTTCAGTGCCCGCTGCGTTTCTTCTTCGTTACGTTCGGCACGCAATTTTTCAAGTCGATCAATTTGCTTTCGGCGGACCTTGTCATTGTCTACTTCAAGTATATCAATAGGGGCTTCTTTATCAAGCTTATATTTGTTGACGCCCACTATAGTATCTTTACCCGAATCAATGCGGGCTTGTTTTCGCGCCGATGCTTCTTCGATGCGCTGCTTGGGTAATCCGGTTTCAATGGCTTTTGCCATGCCGCCCAGCTCTTCCACTTCTTGTATCAAATCCCATGCACGTCGCGCAATACGATCGGTTAAGTATTCAACATAATAAGAGCCGGCCCACGGATCTACGGCATTGGTTATTCCGGTTTCTTCTTGTAGGTAAATTTGGGTATTGCGTGCTATACGCGCAGTAAAGTCAGTTGGCAGGGCAATGGCTTCATCCAGGGCATTGGTGTGCAGCGACTGCGTATGACCCAGCGCTGCGGCCATTGCTTCAATAGTGGTACGGGCTACATTGTTGTACGGATCCTGCTCGGTGAGGCTCCATCCCGATGTTTGGCTATGCGTTCGCAGCGACATGGATTTGGGGTTTTCCGGATCAAACTGCTTTACCAGTTTAGCCCATAGCATGCGGCCCGCCCGCATCTTGGCAATTTCCATGAAATGATTCATGCCAATGGCCCAGAAAAATGAAATACGCGGGGCAAATTCATCTACATCCAGGCCGGCATCAATGCCGGTGCGCAGGTATTCAAGCCCGTCAGCCAAGGTGTATGCAAGCTCCAGATCGCAGGTTGCGCCGGCTTCCTGCATGTGGTAGCCGGATACCGATATTGAATTGAATTTCGGCATGTGCTTCGAGGTGTACTCAAAAATATCACCGATAATGCGCATGGAAGGTTTGGGCGGATAAATGTACGTGTTGCGCACCATAAACTCTTTGAGAATATCATTCTGGATGGTACCGGCCAGCTCTTCTTTGTCGACGCCTTGTTCTTCAGCGGTGACAATATAAAATGCCATGATGGGAATAACGGCGCCGTTCATTGTCATGGAAACCGACATTTCATCCAAAGGTATTTGATCAAAAAGCACTTTCATATCCAGTATGGAGTCGATGGCGACGCCTGCTTTGCCTACGTCACCGGTCACGCGCTCATGGTCTGAATCATATCCGCGGTGGGTTGCTAAATCGAATGCCACGGAGAGCCCTTTTTGTCCCTGAGCCAGTGCTTTACGATAAAATTTGTTGGATTCTTCTGCTGTGGAAAATCCCGCATATTGTCGGATTGTCCACGGGCGCAGAGCGTACATTGTAGAATACGGGCCGCGCAAATATGGGGGAATACCAGCGGCATAATCCAGGTGTTGCAGACTCTGGATATCCGCTGGAGTGAAAGTTGGCTTCACTTCAATCTGCTCAGGTGTTTCCCAGAGACTATTTTCTTTAGATGAAGCCGCCTGCCCATTCGTTGCGGCAGAAGATTTGTACGATATTTCAGAAAAATCAGGTCGCATATCTTTTATTTAATACCAAGTTTTTGCTGAAATCTTTGTAGCGTTTCCAGCACGTTACAGTTGCTGTAAATAAATTCATCGATACCGTTATTGCTATATTCGTCTACTTTGTCTTTCGGGTATCCGGCCAGTACGGTTATCGGTTTTTGATCCAGGCTATCAAGTCTTTTGCTCAATTTGGGTACCAGGTCCTCGTATTCTTTATCCGAGCTGCAAAGCACCACAATGTCAGGGTGGTTTTTCTGCACAGCATCTATAGCTTCATCAACCGATTCAAAGCCGAGCGGTTCTTGAATATCATAACCGACACAACCAAAGAAGTTAACGGCAAATGAAGAGCGGGCTTTACGCATTTTCTTGCTACCCAGCGGTAGCGTTAACACCGTGGGCGTTTTTTCATGAGCTTCGGTTGACTGCCGCAACTCTTCAAACGCTTGAGCGCCGCGATAGGGGCGAATAATACGCACATCTAATTTTGTAAGATCGAATAGGGCCGGAACCAAATCACCCAGCGCGGAACCACCTTCCAAGGCATTGCTTATCGACTGTATTAAGCGATTGCGGTCAATTTCAACCTCCTTGTTTGTCTCTTTTAGTGAAGCTGTCGGGGTGGGTTTGGAGGATTCGCCGGGTGCTTCGTCATCAGGATTGGGATATTGGTTAGTACCCACAAATATGCGTTCGCGTTGGGCAATGGCCATATCTCTTTGGTTACGCGATTCTTCGATGGCAGTTTGAATGTAACCGCCGCGCATTGATTTAAGAATGCCACCCTGCGTTTCCACTTCCTGAAAACAGTTCCAGGCCGCATCCGCAATTTTATCGGTCAAAGTCTCAATGTAGTATGAACCGGCCGCCGGATCAGCGACTTTATGGAAATACGATTCTTCTTTGAGAATAATTTGAGAATTTCGTGCAATGCGGCGCGAGAAATCGTCGGGTTCACGAAAAGAGGCGTCAAATGGTTGAATAGTGATGGAATCAGCACCTGCAATGGCCGCCGACATCCCCTCGGTGGTTGATCGCAGCATATTTACGTACGGATCATAAAGAGTTTTATTCCACTCGGAGGAAGCAGTATGCACGTATGCTTGCTTTGTTTTATCGACTTGATAGGCATCAAGAATCTTGCGCCAGAGGAGGCGTGCGGCACGCAATTTGGCAATTTCAAGAAAATAGTTTGAGCCTACCGCAAAATTAAAATGAATGCAAGAGGCTATAGTGTCGGTATTGTGGCCGCCATCACTTAGTGTGGCCATGTATTCGCTGCCGGTGGCTAGCGCATAGCCAAGCTCTTGAACGATGGTAGCACCCGCATTATGGTACGGGCGGGCATCAACCGAAAGGCATTTTATGCCGGGCAGATTTTCAGAACAAAATTGCAGCATTTGCTGAGCTTCAGCAACAGGAGCATTTTCACGCGTAGAAAGCTGCCCATTGGTGATGGCAAAAGCGTAGGGATCGTACCCAAGGCTGCCCGTTACGGTTCTGGGCTCAACTTCTTGCTGCTTTACCTCGTTATGCAGCATTGCGAGCAGAATGGGAGATACAAGTCCGGAATCGAAATGGAGTGCCACCTCAGACAGGTTGAGTCCATCGATGAGGGCAGAAAAATCGCCTTGATTTTGGATGGCTGTGCCGTGGAGATCACCGCCCAACGCCCCGTCAGTCTGTCGAATATCAATTAGAAACTGTAGGGCTCCCGCTCCATTTTTAACGGCCTTACGGGCAATGTTATTAGCAGCAGATATTTTTTGAGCTCTAATGGGCTGCCGAATTTCCCAATCATTGCCGGCCGTGGTTATAGGTTTGCGGGGAACGTCTAAATCCTGGCGGCGGTAAAACGGCAGGACATCAATTCCTTCGCCGGTATTCCAGTTTAGCTTTTGTTTATAATTACCGCCGCGTAAATCGTTTTTAATTACTTCTTCCCACTCTTCACGCGATACGGGCGGAAATTCAGAAAAAAGATTCTTCTTTTCGTCCATAAATAATGTCGTTTAATTTGCCTTAAAATAACGAGGATCGGGCTTCTTTACTAACGCAACCACTTGTGAACCAAAACCACAGTAAAAATTTAGCGCAGGATTTGTTATATTAGCGCCGAAATTTAAAGTGATGATTACTGAACTAAACTCCCGATTATTATGCAAGATGTTAAAGAACAGATGCCGTCCTTAACGCAATTCACCGAAGATGAGAAAATGCTTAAAGATGCTGCGGCTGATTTCGCCGATACTGTGTTGCAGCCCAAGGTGATGGAAATGGACGAAGCCGCTAAGCTCGATCAAGATATCATCGATCAATTTTTTGAAATGGGTTTAATGGGGATCGAAATTCCTGAAAAGTACCAGGGCAGCGGCGGCAGTTTCTTCATGTCCATTTTAGCTATTGAGCAAATTTCACGCGTTGATGCATCGGTAGGAGTGTTCATGGACGTGCAAAACACGCTTGTCAATAATGCATTTCTTAATTGGGGTTCTGATGAAATTAAAGAGAAATATTTACCTCAACTTGCAACGGAAAAAGTAGGCGCTTACTGCTTGTCTGAAGCCGGTTCAGGCAGCGATGCATTTGCCCTTAAGGCTTCGGCGAAAGATGAAGGTGACCACTACGTGCTCAACGGTGCTAAGCTTTGGATTACCAACGCCAACGAAGCCGACATTTTCTTGGTGTTTGCCAATGTCAATCCCGATGAAGGATACCGGGGAATTACGGCCTTTATTGTTGAACGGGATTTTGAGGGCTTTTCGGTTTCGAAGAAAGAAAACAAGCTCGGTATTCGGGCTAGTTCTACGTGCGAAATTTTGCTCGAAGATTGCAAGGTGCCCAAGGAAAATGTGCTTGGAGAAGTTGGCAAAGGCTATAAAGTGGCCATTGAAACGCTTAATGAAGGTCGTATTGGTATTGGAGCGCAAATGATTGGTATTGCACAAGGTGCGCTCGATTCGGCATTGGAATACACCCAAGATCGGGAACAATTCGGCAAGGCTATCTCTGATTTCCAGGGGGTTCAGTTTCAACTTGCCAAGATGGCTACAGATATTGAAACGGCCCGTTTGTTGGTATACAATTCTGCCCGCATGAAAGAAAATGGAGAAAGTTTCCTAAAAGAGGCGGCCATGGCCAAATATCATGCATCAGAAGTAGCTGAACGGGTTAGTTCGCAAGCGGTAGACTTATTTGGAGGTTATGGCTACGTGAAAGAATATCCTGTAGAAAAGTATTACCGCGATGCCAAAATTGGCAAAATATACGAGGGTACTTCTAATATGCAGCTCAATACTATTGCCAAGCTCTTGCTTCGTTAAGAAGCAGTGAGCCCTGCTGAAAAAAAATGCAGAAATTTATTTTAATTGGAATGATGCAGAGCTCCGTTCCTGTTTATCTGAAATAGGCACGTAAAAAGTAAATTGTAATCACAGCCAAAACTGCCACGATATGGAACCATCGATAGAGGAAAAGCTGAAATCACTAAGTAAAGATGAAGGCTCCTTTGAAAAACTGAAAGATCTTTACGAGGGGTTGAGTGAAGATAAGCAAAAATTGCAGAAGCACTTGCGCCTTTTAGAGCAGTCTATTGAGAATGATTACGACTCCATTCTGATTACCGATATCAATCTTGAAAAACCCGGCCCCAAAATTGTATATGTCAATGACGGCTTTACCGAAATAACCGGGTACTCTCGTGAAGAAGTAATTGGAAAAACTCCCCGAATTTTGCAGGGGCCAAAGACAGATCGTGAGGTATTGGATCGCCTTAAAGAGCGGTTAAAGCACGGAAAACCATTCTTTGGTCAGGCAGTTAATTACAAAAAGATGGTTCCGAATTTGTAAACCAGTGGGATATACACCCGTTGACAGATGAGCAAGGCCGATTAACGCACTGGGTTTCTTATCAACACGATATTACACAGCGTAAACGTGCCGAACGAACGGTAGTGAATACCCAGGCTGAGTTTGATGATCTGCGTGAAGAGTCGCGAACAACCTTGCTGGATGTAGACACGGAAGGTACCATTGTTACAGCTAACAAATCATTCCGGAAACTGGCCGGATATAGTAAAGAGGAACTTAAAGGAAAAAAGGTTTGGGAACTTTTTCCCCGCAAGTATCGCAACTCACTCAAAACTCGGTTCGATAAGCATTTTGAAAAAAGTGATTTTGAAAACCAGACGCTAAAAGGCATCATCAAAGACAAGAAAGGTTTGCCTATACAGGTTGAGGGCACAACCTCGGTGCTTGATTTAAAAGATCGCACACTAATACGTACCAATATTAAGAATATTTCGCTGCAGAAGCGCATAATGGAAACTCTGAAAAAGCGCAATGATGAGTACGAGAAAATTGTAGATAAGGCTACTGAATTCAATTATCGCATATCTTTAGAAAGTGGATCGCCAATAATTGAATATGTGTCGGATGAATTTTCACGCATTACCGGCGTGTCGGCAGATCAAGTATCTCAAGAAGGCGAATGGGAGAAAATGATTCATGAAAATGATATTGACAAAGTCCGTGATTGCCTGAAACAAGTGGCCGGTGGCAGATCTTGCACGTGTGAGTACAGGCTGCGAACAAGTGATGGGGCATTCCAGAAAGTAATTGACTATTGTAAGCCGGTTGAGTCTGAACATGAATCTACTAATAAAGTGCGCGGGGCCATTCGGGTACTTTCTGAGAAGGAGCCTGCATAATTTGCACTTAACAGAATCAGGTTTACCTCATGAAAAGCGGCGAATAAGTGTTATATTTACATGTAATTGAAGATGTAAACGACGCCTCAATAATTTTATGCCCAATATTCAAGAAGAGCAGCAGCAAATAATTGATGAATTTAATGCGCTGTCTGACTGGACAGAACGTTATAAGCATATCATTAAGTTGGGCCGGGAGCTACAGCCGCTTGATGATCAGTACAAAGTAGAAGAGAACCTTGTCCGCGGTTGTCAATCTCAGGTTTGGCTTCATACTGCACTCGAGGACGGGAAAGTAATTTTTGAGGCCGACAGTGATGCCGCTATTACAAAAGGTTTAGTTGCTTTAATGGTCCGGTTTTATTCCGATCGCGAGCCAGATACCATCATTAACACGGAACCGATGTTCATTAAAAAAATCGGTATGCAAGAGCACTTGTCGCCCACCCGCTCTAATGGATTGGCTTCCATGGTAAAGCAGATGAAAATTTACGCAATGGCATATAAAGCCAAATCTCAGCAAAAGGTTTAAGCGTTCTTATACTTAAAGATAGTCTATAATAAAAAAGGCACCGTCAAAGCGGTGCCTTTTTTAATAAATGAGAACTTAAATTTTATTCTTCCGAAAGGGGAATTACTTCTTGCGCCTGCAGGCCCTTTTCGCCTTCAGCTACTGTAAATTCCACTTCCATCCCTTCTTCAAGTTTTTTGTAACCTTCCATCACAATCTCGCTAAAGTGAACGAAGATATCTTCGCCTTCTTCGCGGGTGATAAATCCGTAACCTTTTCCGTTATGAAACCATTTAACTGTTCCTACTTCTCGATCTGCCATGCTTTATCTCCAAATATTAACTTCTGAAACTTCTATTTAACGTGACAGCACACCATAAATGGCTTGCCATCAAACGAGATTAGTATACAATAATTTTTGAAGAAACCCTATTTTTTTAGAAAAATTTGCTCCTAAATGGAATGAAAGGTGATTGGTAAAAAAACTAATTCTGTGTCATTTTGCATCCCCAGCCCGTTTCAAAGCTATTTGCGTTAGCCTTCTGGCCAAATCGTGGGGCCCTGTACCACATTTTAATGCCTGCCGTATCATTTGCTGTATCAAAAAAAGGCAGAGATTTACAATCATTATTTTCTAAACCGTAGGTTGTTTGATCTAAGGTGGTAAGATATTGGTTATATTGCTTAGCCAATGATGGCAAATAGTTTTTCATCTCATCGGTCTTATATAAGCTCAGAGTGATACCAGTCTGCAAAAATGTTGAGAGCCGGCGATAAGTGTTCTTTGCCAGGCTATCAGCGATATCAGCGCTAGTTAAATCAGGTTTTTTTAATAGTTCTGGTAGTGCTTCAGTATCAACATGTGAGAGGTGAAGGTTTTTAGGAGAAGCCAGCACGTTTCGTGTGTGGGGTGCGAGCTTACCGACCATTGAGGGTGTACCATTATTGCAGGTTGATAACACCGTCAGATCAAATTTGCCTGCTTTAAGGAAAGAAGCTACGCCCTTTGCAAAGAGCTGGGTATTCAATTGCGCTTTGGGCCGCGAAGCGTGATAGGTGCGTGTGCGGTTATCTGGAATTTCGTGTCCAAAATAGAGAAATATTCTTTGACGGTTATGCGAAGAGTCTATGTTTGAATATGAATGGAAAAGTTGTTCTTCAGCTGCAAATACATCCGTAGCAGACCGAGGTGAATACTGTTGCTTATGAACGAGCTTTCCATTTTTGTAATGAAGAAACTGCCGGTCCTTTTTGGGAAAAACCCAAAGGATGTTAGTCTCAGGTTTTTGATGGAAAATAAAAACCTCACTATTAGTGGCTTGCCGAGCCACTTGTTTAGCTTCTTCAAGAATCTGTTCATCAGCCTGTAGCGATTCCCCATCCGAGTTATGGTACAAGTAGTTGGCATCGCCGTGGATCATATATATGATTGAATATTCGGGTGTAAAAGTCTGGGGCGTTGATGCCAGCTGAGGAGAACGACAACCAATAGCGGAAAAAACCAACAAAGAGAAAAGAAAAAAAGCGCGTGTCATCACAGGCAAAAATAGAAAAAGCGCAGCAAAACGACTGCGCTTTTAATGATATAAATGATTACTAGAGAAGCAGAAGAATGATAATTATGAGCAATAGAACAGTTACGCTAATGGTAATTGTTTCGTCGGCTTGCTCAATATCCTGCTGTATAAAATTCGCAAAATTGTTAAGCTGGTTATTAGGTACGCGTCTATACCCATCCATCCCGTTTAGCTCTTTTTGCTTTTCTGCAATATTGCTGCGGAGGCCATTTAATGCAGTTTGGTCTGAGGAAGATAGAGATTTCAGCTTTTCAACTTTATTGAAAGTAGCAAGCAGTTCGTTAAATGAGTTATTAAGTAATTCTCGTTTTTTTTCGGGTGACTCTGCACTTTCAACTTTATCAACAACGCCATTAATATGTTTTTTAAACATGCTTATGGCATCATTACTTTGAGCTGTGGCTGTATGGATGGCGGCAAAAAATAGAAGTGAAAGAAATAATCCTGCGGTGGTAATCTTCTTCATAAATAACCTCCTTATGCTAATTATAATTAATTACTTCTTAGATAATAAAAAATAGGAGTAATTGAAAGAGACGGCTAGCAGGGAAGTGCGAAGAGCCTGACTAAATCAAGTGAATAAAAGAGGAGCAATAAAAAAACCAGCCGGGTGTGATACATCGCCCGACTGGTTAAAATTGCAAAGTAGAATATATTTTGATTATTCTACATTAAGAGTGCCGCGCATGCCGGCAGAAAAGTGTGCAGGAAAGCTGCAAAGATACTCATAGTCACCTGTTTCGCTTGGTACCATAAAGGTAACTGCGGAAGTACTGCCGCCGCCGATCATTTCGGTCTTAGCGATAACGGCATCCGTCATATCCTGAGGAATGTACCCATTATCTTTTGCCTGTACAGCTGCATTTGCAAATCCCTGAGCATCTGTATTCTGCTGCAGTACAACTACATTGTGGGCCATGGCAGTTTCTGGCAATGAACTGATAGTGGTCAATTCAATTGTCAGCTCTTCACCGGCAGAAGCGTTAATGCCTTCCAGGAGATAATAGGTTTCACCGTTTACTTCAACGGTTTCACCAGTCATAAGTCCTTCAGACTCTTCTTCTACCACATACTTCATGCGATCGATACCGTAAACCTGAATGGTTCGGGCATCAGTGCTTTCTGTTGCTTGTTCGGTTTGAGTGTCGGCATCACCTGAACCGCCTGAACAGGCAGACAAGAAAAAGCCGAGTGAAATAGCAAATAATGCGAGTACTTTTTTCATAGCTTATATTTTTGAATTTATAAACGATTTAATGATTCTTGTTAAAACTTTGCGAGTCCAATAATGCATCATAAAGATGAATGCATTATGAACTTGTAATATTTTAACTTTTGGAGCGCATAGCAATAAAGACTTTACTGAATATTTAATCGAAGATTATATGATATGTCCCCCGGCTATTTATATTAGCGCAGCCAGAATATAGTTTAAGAAGTTTTATAACAAGAATAACCATCACCTCATCTTCTAATCGGTGTGTGCTTTTTTTGGCAAGTCCCAATATCATTATTATTTGTGCGGGAGTATTTAGAGACCAACCACCGATATATAAACATTTATTAATAATTAAAATAAAAGGTATTAATTTTAATTAATGTATATAATCACATAGCTTAGCTCTGGATAAAATTTAACTTTTAAACGCAATAAACTTTATGGCTTCATCTCCTACAAAAATTACAGTAGCCCATGGCGATGGTATTGGTCCTGAAATCATGGAAGCAACCCTAAAAATCCTCGACGAAGCAGGTGCAAAACTGGACATAGAAACAATTGAGATAGGTAAAAAAATATATGAGAAAGGAATTAAATCTGGCATTGAGCCGGATGCCTGGGAGCCCATTCGCCGGAACAAAATTTTATTGAAAGCCCCGGTAACAACTCCGCAGGGGGTGGAGTGAAGAGCCTGAATGTAACCCTGCGTAAATCGCTGGGCCTGTATGCCAATGTGCGTCCATGTGCTTCCTATGATCCATTTGTGAAAACCAAACATCCGGATATGGACGTGGTAATT
>NNSL01000461.1 GCA_003123965.1 Balneolaceae bacterium SMO_bin1 | reverse complement strand
CACGCCTATTACTTGGAATGTGTTCTATATTGTGAGAAGTGTAATATTTCTTGAAATTTGAGCTTTTAATAAATTTGGAATGCTCTGTGATAAATAATTAATTAAATTTGATAGCTCGCTAAAGCATTAAAACTGAAAGTAATTATATGAAAACGTTAAAGGTATTTTTTGCAGGCATAATATTATCTACCACACTTTTCTTATTGCCTACACATGTAATGGGTCAATGGAGTTTAGGTGCCACCTATGAATTGCGTGATGACACCCCCCAAAGCGGAATCGGTATTCGTGTAGAGCGTGAAATTTTGAATCCAGCGCCAATTGTAGATATAGCCCTGCGTGCACATTTCAGTTACTTTAAAGAAGAAAATGATATCAGCTCTGAAGGCTTGGCTATAACGCGTGATATTAGAACATACGATTATGGATTGGCCGCAACGGCCGGGGTTAGCGTTGGCATTTTAAAACCGTATGTCGGAGCTGGAATAGGATCAAATACCATTGAGGTCGAAACAGAAGATCAGAGTAATTCGGATACTGAATTCATTTGGAATGGATTTTTTGGGGTTGAAGTAACCCCCGTTCCCAATATCAACCCGTTTGCTGAGTACCGGTTCCAACAGACTGAAGCCAACGATTTTGCCGGAGGTTTTGAATCAGAAGGGCGCTTTATTATGGGATTGATTTACTCGTTTTAGGTAGTTTCTGAGTGAGGGGCAAACACTCCGATATATAGGAATGATCAAATTATAGCAGTGCGTTTACTAATAAAATAGCTTTTAGCATCCCAAAATGGACCGCGATAACATTACAAAGAAGTGATTTTAAACACTTGATAAATCTGACACGCTAATCGTAATTAATATTCTTATTATGAAATATTTAAAGTTACCAATTGCAGCAATAGTATTAATTTCGGCTTGCTTTATGATGCCCAACCAAGCCACGGCGCAGTGGAGCATCGGAGCTTCATACGAAATGCGAAACGAAGATCCTGAAAACGGATTTGGCCTGCGTATAGAACGCAGCATTTTAAACCCCGTACCTATTGTAGATATTGGGCTTCGTGCACATTTTAGCTTTTTTAATGAGGAAAATGAATTTTCACAAGGCAACCAATCCGTTTCTACTGAACTAACCTACTACGATTACGGGTTGGCTGCTACCGGCGGTGTTTCCATTGGCATTCTCAAACCGTATGTGGGCTTGGGTATTGGCAATAACAATATCGACTTTTCGGGTGATGATGGCACGGACTTTAGTGATTCTGAGTTTTTCTGGAATGGTTTTGTTGGTACTAAGCTGACAATCATTCCAAAGCTGAAACCCTTTGTGGAGTATCGTTTCCAAAGCTCTGATGAACCCGAAGATATTGAGGTAGACTATGGTTCCGACGGGCGGTTCATTTTGGGGCTGTCTCTGAATTTCTAGAATCATTCGTAATCTTTTCAAAAGCAGATGCTGATCCAGTCAGTATCTGCTTTTTTATTAGTCTTAATTCTGTCGCTTGCTTTGTATATTTAATATCAACAGTAGAATCTAAACCAAAACAGGTTTTAACACGTTGTTTAAGTAGTCACCATTGAATTAACCGTTATTATGGCGGAAGCAAAATCAACACATACATACGACCTGGAGGGCTATGAACTTGCGCCCGAACAGCAGGCCGATGCCGACCACCTGATAAAGGTGTGCCGCCGCCATCTCGATTCGATGGACGAGGAGATGGTGCGCAAGGCGTTTACGCTATGCTACCTCTCGCACGAGGGGGTCGAGCGGGCCTCGGGTGAGCCTTACTACTACCACCCGGTAGCCGTGGCTGAAATTATCGCTTCCGAAATAAATATTGATGATGTTTCCGTAGTGGCTTCTTTGCTGCATGATACGGTAGAAGACACCTCTGTAACGCTCGAGGATATTGAAGAAATTTTTGGTGATACAGTAGCTCATATTATTGATGGCGTCACCAAAATTACCGGTGTATTTAAAAGCCGTAATACCAAGCAGGCCGAGACCTTTATGAAGCTGCTGCTGTCCATGGCCGAGGACATCCGCGTGGTGCTGATTAAATTTGCCGATCGCCTGCACAATATGCGAACTATACAGCATTTGCCGCGCCAAAAGCAGCTGAAAATTGCCACGGAAACAATGGAGCTGTATGCTCCCTTGGCACACCGGTTTGGTTTGTATAATATTAAAAGTGAGCTCGAAGATCTCTGCTTTAAAGTTATTGATCCCAATTCTTACAAATTTATCAGCCGAAAGCTGCGTGAAAAAAAGAAAGATCGCGAAGCGTTCATCGAAAGCTTTATGGAACCCATCAGCAATGAGCTGAGTGAGCAGGGTTTCACTTTTGAGATTAAGGGTCGCCCGAAACATATCTATTCAATATTTCGCAAGATGCAGCGGCAGCAAAAGCCGTTCGAGGAAATCTACGACCTATTTGCTATACGTATTATTCTCAATGAACCGCATTCCAAAGAAGATTGCTGGCGCGTTTATTCTATCATCACAGATTGGTACACCCCAATTCCCAAACGTTTTCGCGACTTTATTTCCGTGCCCAAGGCCAATGGTTATCAGTCGCTGCACACTACCGTGATTACCAAGCAGGGACGTAAAGTTGAGGTTCAGATTCGCACTCAAAAAATGGACGAAATTGCCGAGCGGGGCCTGGCAGCTCACTGGAAGTACAAGGAAGGAAGCGGCGGTTCCGAAACACTTGACAAATTTGTAACCTGGGTCCGCGATGTGCTTGATAATCCCCGCCCCGATGCAGCCACTGAATTTGTTAAGGATTTTCAACTGAACCTGTACCAGGATGAAATTTACGTTTTTACCCCGCAGGGCGAATTGCGCACGCTACCGCAGGGTGCTACGCCCATCGATTTTGCTTTTGATATCCACAGCGAAGTAGGAGAGCGGGCTATGGCCGCCAAAGTTAACGGCAAAATGACACCCCTGCGCGATAAGCTTGATACGGGCGATCAGGTGGAAATTATTACCGGCAAGAGCATCAACCTGAATCCCGACTGGATTGAGGACGTAGTTACACATAAGGCTAAATCGCGCATCAGGCAGTTTATTAAACAGAAAGAGCGCAAGGTGGCTGATAAAGGACGGGAAATATGGCAGAAAAAAGCTGATCAGAATAATATTGAGATTTCAGAGCAGGAACTTACCAAGGTGATGAATAAGCTCGATTTTGACTCACCCCAACAGCTGTTCTATCAAATTGGAAAAGGCGGATTTGACGTAAAAAAACTGCTTGAGGCCACTATGCAGTATAAGAGCAAGGGCCGCGTAGAGATGGATGAACCCGAGCAGCCGGGTCCGCTTACCGAAAAAGAAATTCAGGAAACATATATTAATGCTGCGCGTTCTATTAGTGATGATGATGCATTAATCATCAATGGTGAAGTTACAAATGTTAAGTATTCGTATGCTAATTGCTGTAACCCTATTCCCGGCGACGATGTGATAGGTTTTATCAGCCGCATTGGTGATGTTAAAATTCATCGCTCGAACTGTAAAAATGTGCGTCATCTTATTCAAACAGACGGCGAACGCATTGTTGATGTATCATGGGCTCAAAACATTGGAAGCAAGTTTTTGGGCGCTGTAAAAGTTATCGGCGAAGACCGCGTAGCCATGATCAACGATCTAACGGACGTGCTGTCGAAATCGCTGGAAACCAACATGAAAAGCATTAATGTAAACAGCGACAGCGGCATGTTCGAAGGTATTCTTACTGTTTTTGTTGATGATATTGACCACCTTGACCGGATCATCGAAAAGCTGCACAAGGTTAAGGGGGTTAAAAGCGTTTTCCGTTACGAATAACGGTTGAATATGAACGCTGCATCGCCTACTTTCGAACGCTTTAGGCATATTCCTAAGCGGATGAAAAACATGAGCATGCAGCGAACTAATTCATAACAAGCCGATCAAATAAATTAGAATTGTCAGAAGCAGTAAATCTACTTTATTTATGATTACCTACACCAAAAGAGATCTTGTTCGCAAAGTTGCAGAACAGATGGATGAACCAATGGTTCAGTCTGAACCGTGGGTGGAAGCGGTGCTGGTTGCCATCCGTGAAACAATGATGGATGCTGATCCTACATGCCGTATTGAGCTGCGTGATTTTGGCGTTTTTGAAGTAAAGAAAACCAAAGCTAAGCCAAAGGCACGAAACCCAAAAACCAATGAGGAAATTTATGTGCCGGCGCATCGCAAAACGCACTTTAAACCAAGCAAAAAACTAAAGGAATTTTTACGGATTCCCCTGGAAGAAGTAGAGGGAGCAGAAGAATAAACGTGGCAGAATACGGACGCTTTATAGGAATTGACGTTGGTACAAAATGGGTGGGCCTGGCCCGAACAGACTTGCTGCGTACTGTAGCCAATCCCATTGGTACATTTCACGTAGACGTGGTCTTCGACGAGCTCGAAAAGCTGATGGAAACCGAGCGCGTTAAAAAAATCGTGGTTGGTTGGCCGCTTACCCCCGAAGGCGGCGAAGGGCGCGCTATAAAAATGGTAGAACGTTTTTTAACTAAACTGCGGCTGCATTTCCCTGAAATTGAAATAGACAAAATTGACGAGCGCTACACCTCTAAAGAAGCTGTGGCGGCAATGGTAGAAGCCGGAGTACCAAAAATGAAACGTCGCAAATCAGACCGGGTTAACCAAGCCGCAGCTGCCATCATTTTACAAAAATATTTAGAACAAGAAGTATAGATAACAACCATGGCCATTTTACCCATTGTTACCTACGAGGATGATGTGCTTCGGAAAGAAGCATCACCCGTAAGGGAGAACAGCGAAGAGCTGCAAGAGCTTATCGACGACATGTTTGAAACCATGTACAATGCAGACGGCGTGGGGCTTGCTGCACCACAAATTGGACGTCTGCTGCGCATTTTTGTGGCCGATGCCGACGTGTACGCCGAAGAGGAGGATTCCGACGAGGAAAAATATGGGCCGTTGACGATGATCAATCCTTCCATTTCGTTTACGAGTGATGAGGAAGTGACGATGGATGAAGGCTGCCTGAGTATACCTGACGTAACCGGGCCCGTAAGCCGACCTGAAAAAATTACCGTTACGTTTAAAGATCGTGATTTTAATGAACAGACCTTAGAGGTTGATGGGCCACTTGCGCGTGTAATTCAGCATGAAATTGATCATTTGGATGGGGTGCTCTTTATCGACCATCTTTCATATTTTAAGCGCAAGCTGCTGTCATCTAAGCTGAAAGCGCTCGATGAGGGTGAAAAAGAAATTGCCTACCCTGTGGTTGGAAAGAATAAGTAAAATGTTGACGTAAGTTTACTGCGATGGATATTGTATTTATGGGGTCACCCGATTTTGCTCTTCCAAGCCTGCAAAAACTACATCAGTCATCTCATGAAATTACTGCGGTGGTGAGCGGTAAAGATAAACGCCGCGGCCGCGGTTCCGAAACATCGCCTACACCCGTAAAGGCTCGGGCCCTTGAGCTTGGCCTGCCCGTAATTGAGGTTGAAGATTTAAACAGCGCAGAATTTGAGAATCAACTCCGTGAGCTCAATGCCGATCTTTATGTAGTGGTGGCCTTTCGTATTTTGCCAGAGAATATTTTGGCAATTCCTGCCATTGGATCGGTGAATTTACATGCTTCACTTCTGCCCAAATATCGGGGTGCAGCGCCCATTCACCACGCTATTATGAATGGAGAAACTGAAACCGGTTGTACCGTTTTTATGCTCGACCAAAATGTTGATACGGGTCAGATTATTAGCCAAAAATCAACTGAAATTGGGGAAAACGAAACCACGGGTGATCTGTATAATCGCTTGAAAAAGATGGGCAGCGATATTTTAGTAAAGGCGGTTGATGACATCGAAAATAACGAACACGAGCTGCGAGCGCAGGATCACAGCAAAGCCACACCTGCTCCAAAACTTTTTAAAGAAGACTGCAAGGTTAGTTTTGATAATCAGGCTCAGAAAGTACACAATAAAATTCGTGGGTTAAGCCCATTCCCAACGGCTTGGGCCGAGCTCGATGATCTTAAATTCAACCTTTATCGTTCAAAGATGGGCCCCGAAAAAGATCTCAGTGGAGGAGAGTTGGCGATGGAAGATGACAAGCTATTGGCCGGATGCGCAGATGGAAAAACAGTAATTCTTGAAGAAGTACAGCTGCAGGGCAAACGTAAAATGAGCGGCAAAGATTTTATGAATGGATACAGCGGTACCGGCATGCTCCATTAAATTTTATTTACAGTTGATAAATGAGTAAATATTTGAATATAATTGATCACGCATCGGGTTATTATTTACAACCATAATTTAACTACATGGAAGATTCGTTGATATTAAAAGCAGCAAAAGCCGGGAATTTTGAAGCCGTAAAGGAGGCTCACCGCAAAGGAGAATCAGTAAATGAGACTTCAAAGAGTGGCGCAACACCACTCATACTTGCAGCTGGCAGCAATAACTTTGAACTCGTAAAGTATCTGGTCGAAAATGACGCTGATACCAATGCGTCTACTTCTATGGGCGGCACAGCATTGAATAAAGCAGCTGAGAATGGCAACGAAGATATGGTCACGTATCTGCTCAATCATGGGGCAAAGCCGCAAGGGCTGGCACTAGTTTTTGCTTCACGGGAAGGACAGACCAGTATTGTTAAAAAATTGCTTCACCACGGCACAGACGTAAACGCCTCGCAGCGTTGGGGACAAACTGCGCTCATGCAGGCCGCTCGTGAAGGTCATTTAGACATTGTAAACCTGTTGCTCGAGAACGGCGCGTCGGTTACAGGCCAAAGATAAAAATGGTGAAACCGCGCTTACTATTGCGCTGGATAACGACCAAATGGAAATTGCGAATGAGCTGCGTAAGGCAGGAGCAAAGGCTGATAAAAAGCCAAAAGAGCCAATTTTTGACGAGGAAGAAGATGAGGATGATCTGGAAACCCCTGATATTGATGAGCTGGACGAAGCTCCGGAAGAAATTGACATTGATGAAGAGGTAAACTGATTAGTTAGGATAAAGCGTGATCAAATCACGTATTTAGTGAATAAATTATTATTTTAGCATTTGCTTAAACAAGAAAATAAACTGTAATAAAACGAAACACGCTTATGGCTAAGATCAACGTTGGCATTAACGGATTCGGTCGCATTGGACGACTGGTGGCTCGATCAATTTTGGCTTATCACGAGGACGAAATAAACATTGTTGGGATCAACGATTTAACCGATGCCCGAACACTGGCCCATCTCTTTAAGCACGATTCAGTACACGGATTGTATGATGGTTCGGTGAGTGCTTCTGAAGATGCGATTACCATTGATGGCATGAAAATTGGAATCACCTCAGAAAAAGATCCTTCCAATTTGCAGTGGGATAAACGCGGTGTAGATATTGTAGTGGAATCAACCGGCTTTTTCCGGTACCGTAAAGATGCCGCTAAACACTTGGAAGCTGGTGCTAAAAAAGTGATTATATCGGCTCCTGCAAAAGGCGCCGACGTAACAACGGTTGTACTGGGGGTAAATGACGATGCCATCCAAGACGATATTGAAATCTATTCCAATGCCAGTTGCACCACAAACTGCCTGGCACCTATGGTGAAAGTGCTGAACCAGTCGTTTGGATTGGAAAAAGGATTTATGACCACGGTTCACGCATACACCGGGAATCAGCAGATTTTAGATGGACCCCATTCTGATCTCCGCCGTGCACGAACTGCCGCTCAAAATATCATACCTACAACCACGGGCGCAGCAAAAGCAGTAGGGCTGGTCCTTCCGCACTTAGACGGCAAGCTCGATGGCAGCGCCGTGCGCGTGCCTGTGGCTGATGGCTCGCTTACTGATCTTACAGCAGTGGTTGAAAAGGAAGTGACGAACGAAGAGGTCATAGAAGCATTTAAAGATGCTGCTGCCGGCGAAATGAAGGGTATTTTGCAGTTTTCCGATGACGAACTTGTGTCAACCGATATACTGGGGAACCCGCACTCTTGCATTTTCGACAGTAAAATGACGTCGACTGACGGCAATTTGGTGAAGATTTTTGGCTGGTATGATAATGAGGCGGGGTATTCTGCTCGCACAGCAGACCTTATTACCCGCATAGCATAAATATCACTATCTGCAACGTATACTTTGGAAGGGCTCGGCTTTAGCTGAGCCCTTTTCTATTTGGATGCCTTTTATGCTCATAGCTTATCTGTGCATAGTTTATTGCGGCTACCAAGGCAACCCCGCCCAGTATATTCCCCAGCAGTGTAGGAATAAAAAAGTTAAAGCTGAATTCATAGAGCGTAATTTGCTGGGCAAAGAGTCCGTAAAAACCATCAACCGATGAAGCAATTATGTGAGAGAAATCCCCTAAACCAATCAGGTAGGTGATAATTATGATCACCCATATACGGGCTTCTTCGGCAAAAGGCAGCAGCCAAATGATAAGCGCAATTAGCCATCCCGCAAAAATGCCGCGGTAAAATGTTTCACTAAAGCCGCTGGCGACAATACCGGTTGCCAACTTATTGAACTGATCATATATACCGGGCTCAAATATGGTGACACTGTATGTGGCAAATCCAAACAAGAACGTGCCGAGTATATTTGCTGTAAATACGATGGCCCAGAGGCGGGCTACTTTTTGAAGCATGGAAAGCTTCTTGCAATCAAGCAGCGGCAGAATTGGAGTAAGGGTGTTTTCAGTAAACAGTTGCTGCCTGCCCAAGATCACAATCAGAAAACCGATGCTGTATCCAAACTTAGTGATCAATGGCGTCCAGTCAGCATCGGGCAGGTAATTTGCAATGAGTGCTTGCGCAATCATCGAAAACCCCATGGAAAGTCCGGCTGCTAAACCCGACCAGGCAAGTGCAGACCCCGGCCGCTCGAGTTCATGCTCTCCCTCGCGACGAACGGCCTCAAAAATTATAAGGGCTCGCGGTGATGATCGTTCTTGTGCTTCCTCTACGGATTCTTCTTCAGTCATTCAACAGGGTCTGCTAAATATAAATTTTAACTCTTCCGGCGTTGGTAAACCGCCCCCTTACATTAAACGCGTATAACCAATAATGTTCCTATTCTTCAAGCAGCATTGAACGCGCTGTGTTAAGCAAGTCTTCCTTTTCTTCCAGGTTCAAGTGAAGCGGTAGTTGTTCAAGCCCCAGTATTCGCCGCAATATTTCGGTGCCTGCATACTGCTGATACAGCATTTCTGAAAAGGTAGGCGGTTTTTTATAGTGTTCCTCAACTTTTGCAAGGAGCTCCTCGGGCTGCCGGGCCAGATGCAAATGCGCGTAAAGCATTCCAAGATCAAATTCGGCATCTCCGAAAAAACAATACTCAGGGCCAATTATTTTGATGCCGTTTGCTGTTCGCAGCATATTACCGGGCCAGAAATCGCCATGGAGCAGGGTTTCCCCGTTTTGCAGGTACCGGTACTGCATGAATGCTACCTGTTCCATCAGTTCCTCATCGTTGCGATATTTTTCACCGACTTCAGCCAGCCCGGGGGTAACTTCATCAAGGTCGAGGCCATTGTCTTCTACAAAAGGAAAACGGAACATGTGTTCGGCCTTAAGTTTTCGCATGCCGCGGTTTTCGATATAAAAATTGCAGCTGTGATGCGCAAAGTTTTGATGAAGGGCCGATAGATACTCCAGAATATCAACCAGGGTCTGCTCTTGGAGTACTTCCTCTGACTCGTAAAGGTTGATCAGTGTGTTGCCATCTCCCAAATCCTCCATCAGTATAATGTGGGCGTCTTCATCGAAATGCAGCACGTTAGGGGCCCGAGATGCGATGTCATCATTGCGTGCAGTTTCTTGCAAAAAAGCGGCCTCAATGTTGCAGCGCTCAGCCGGGGCAGGAATATCGGGCAAGGACTCAACCCACGGCCGCGACTGTTTGATGATGACCGATTGCCCATCACTGAATGTTAGCCTTAGAACGTTATTTAAATTTTGTTCACCGACCGACGCTACGGATTCGAGCTGTTTGTTTTCATCAATCCATCCTTGATTGCGAAGATAATTTTGAATCGATTCGGGATTATCTTCATCAACAAAAAAAGCGTGGGGATGTGTATCGCGAAACTTGGAATATAGGTTCATGAATAAAGCGATTAATTTTATTTTAGCTACCGATGGATCGTTTACAAATTCATATGGTAATAAATGATTGAATGTGGCCGAAAGCAAGGGGAACCATAGCTGCCCGTGGGTTTGTTACATATTTAAATGAAATAACATAATGAGTTATAAACACAATGATTGACTGGAAACAGGTTCAGCAATTTGCAGATAATGGTAATCCGGAACCACCAAAAAGAGTAGAAAAATCTGAGGAAGAGTGGAAACAGCAGTTAACGGACGCGCAATTTAAAATTACCCGTAAACATGGCACCGAACGGCCGGGCACGGGCGAATATTGCGAGTCGCACCAACCGGGCTTGTATGCGTGTGTATGTTGTGGTACGGAGCTCTTCGATTCCACTGAAAAGTTTGAATCCAGTTCCGGCTGGCCTAGCTTTTCGGAGCCGGTACAGCAGAACGTGGTACGCTACGAAAGTGATCGCAGCTTTGGGATGAAACGTATTGAGGTGCTCTGCAATGTATGTGATGCGCATATGGGTCACGTTTTCCCGGACGGACCCAAACCAACCGGGCTTCGGTATTGCATCAACTCGGCATCACTTCAACTGGTAGAGCGCGCAGAGCAGTAGCTCTCTATATGTTGAATCAACCCTTAAGAATTTCATAGCTGGAGGTAATATTTGAACCTTTTTCCAGCGCTTTCGATACTGAGCAGTATTTCTCGAGCGAGAGGTTGATTGCGCGCTCAACTTTCTTTTTATCCAAATCACCGGTAAAAATAAACTTCAGGTGAATGGTTTTAAATTCAGAGTAACTACCCGTACTCTGTTTATCGCCGTCCACTTCAACCTGCAGATCCTCAAGCGGTTGTTTCTGCTTCTGCAGTATATTTATGATGTCTATTGCGCTGCAGCCGCCAATGCCCGCCAGTAATAGTTGCATGGGGCTAAAGCCGCCTTCAAGCCCACCAATCTGGGTGTTGCCATCCATGCGAATTTTGCCGCCCTGTTCGTTGACGGCTTCCATATGCATATCCTTTTCGAGCTTTTGTACCGTAATATTCATGTGTTGATCTGATTTATTGAAGTCTGGAAATTATTATCGAACTTAACGAAATGCATGTTCCTGATAAAGCCGAAACGGGCAATTTTACAGCGTTGCATTTCCGACTTGTTTTATCAAAAGCATATCGTAATTTATTTG
>NNSL01000388.1 GCA_003123965.1 Balneolaceae bacterium SMO_bin1 | reverse complement strand
GGAGAGCAGCGTGTGGCAATTCTGCTTGAGCTCACTGATGAATTACGTCGCTCTAACAGAGATTCTGCCATTTATTTAGCCAATCAGGCACTTGAAATATCTCAGCGATTGCAAGATAAAATGCTTAAGGCAGAAAGTCTGCGTAGGCTGGGATTGTTAATGATTGATAAAGATACCCCCGAAGCGCTGGATCACCTGTTGCAGGCAAAGCAGGTTTTTGAACAGATGGGTGATTTAAAAAAAGAAGCAGAAACACTTCAAAACCTGGGGGATTTATACCGTTCGCAAAGTGACTACAGCAAATCACTCGAATATTATTTTAGTGCTTTAAGTCTTCAAGAGCAATTAAATGATTCTGGTAATGTATCGAACCTGCTTTATTGGCTTGGGGTAGTAAACGATCGGATGGGACAACCCGAAAAAAGCATTGAGTTTTATAAGCGCGCGCTGGAGTTAGACGAAGAGGAAAACGATGCAAACGGCATTGCAATGAGTGCTACCAATTTGGGTGAGGTATATGCATCAGTTGGGCAAACAGAACAGGCACTTTCTGCACTTAATAAAGCACTGCATGCCTCTGAACGCTTACCCGGAGCTCACGCCAAGGCCACTATTTTAATTAGCATGAGCTCGGTTTATAATAGCGCAAAATCATATCAGCAGGCGCTGACAGCCAACAATGAAGCCCTTTCACTGGCGCAAAATATGTCGGATAAGATGCTGCAATCTTTAGCGCTTGAAAATATTGCAAGTGTTTACCACGAACAGGGGGATTACCAATCGGCTATTGAATATTTAATGCGTGCTATTCCTCTACTAGATGAAATTGGCTGGCAGCAATCGGTCACAGAAGTTCGGAACCGTATTGCCAACAATTATTTCAATATGGGAGCCTTTGAACAGTCAATTCAACAAAGTGAAATGGCTCTCGAAAATGCTATGACAACAAAGGCTTTTGCAGAAGGACAAGAAGCCCTGCAACTTTTGAGCGAATCATACCAGCAAACAGGAGACTACAACAAAGCTTTGGCTGCTCAGAAAAAACTGCTGGCGTTGAAAGACAGTTCATTTAGCAGAGAACAGGCACGGCAAATTGCCGAAATGCAGACCCGCTACGAAACAAAAGAAAAGGAGCAGCAAATAGCATTGTTACGCCAAGAGCAGCAGCGAGCTCGGTTTGTCCGTAATACTTTTGCAGCCGGTCTGTTGCTAATACTTATAATCGGGCTATTGGTATACAACCGACAACGGCTGAAAATAAAGAAGAATAAAACGGAGTTAGAAAACAACCGCCTGAAAGAAAAACAGCTGCAGCACCAGATTGAAGTAAAAAATAAAGAGCTTACCACACACACATTAAACCTGGTTCAGAAAAATGAAATTATGAAAGAGCTTAAGGAAGGTATTCATGAAATTAAGCTGCAGCAAAACGGAGAAATTCAGAAAAAAATGAATAACCTAGAAAACCTGGTTGATTACAGCTTTAACCTGGATGAAGACTGGGAGGAGTTCAAGCTTTATTTCGAAGAAATTCATACCGGTTTTTTCGAAACTTTAAAGAGCCGCTATCCCGATCTTACTCCTAATGAACTCCGCTTGTCGGCGCTGGTAAAATTGAATCTCACTATTAAAGAGATTGCTACCATTATGGGTATTTCTCCCGACAGCGTAAAAACGGCACGTTACCGTCTCCGGAAAAAACTAGGTATGCAAACCGAGGAAAACCTCACCGAATTTATGATGAACGTTGAAAAAACGGCTTCTGCTTAATCTCTATTCCGCTGGTGGCACAGGTTTTTAGCCTTTCTTTAATCTGTTCACTGTTTGTTTACCTACCATCGCCGCTTGTGCACCTCTTGTACACCCACCATTAATTGTTCTTTGGCCACCCCGAGGCTAGATTTTAGCATACAAAAGTAAATCATAGATGGTGCCTTTTGTCAACGTTTTGCAGGCCTGCGGTTTATGATGGAGGCTCATTTATCACAGGGAATAAATCTGTTCGATAAATAAAATATAATTGAGGTAGTGATGGAAACAGTTCAAATAAAGCAACTGAACGGTGAAAACCGGGCCCTAAATGAGGAAGAGTTCAAGGCATTTACAGACGAACTTCGGGGCCTGGTCATTTCCGCAAGGCATGAAGATTATCACAAAACTCGTTCCATTTACAATGCCATGATCGAAAAGGAGCCTGCATTAATTGTTAAATGCCGTAATGTAGCTGATGTAATCCATTGTGTAACCTATGCCCGCGAACGCAATTTACTTACTTCTATATTGGGAGGGGGGCACAATGGACCTGGGCTTGCACTGGCAGAGGGAGGTATGGTTATTGATCTTTCATTAATGAACGGTATTCGCGTCCACCCTGATGACAAGAAGGTTGTTGCAGAAGCCGGCTGCACGTGGGGTGATGTAGATCACGCCACCCATCCATTTGGACTTGCCACCGTAAGCGGCATTATTTCAACCACCGGAATCGCGGGGCTTACACTCGGCGGGGGACACGGTTACTTAACGCGGAAATATGGGTTAACTATCGATAATCTGATTGAGGCTGATGTTGTGCTCGCAGACGGTCGTTTTGTAACCGCGAATAAGGAGCAACATCCCGATCTTTTTTGGGCATTGCGCGGGGGTGGTGGCAATTTTGGTATCGTTACTTCTTTCACATATCAGCTCCATCCTGTAGATAATGTTGTTGCCGGACCCATGTTTTGGCCGCTCGAAGAAACTGAGAAAATGATGCGCTGGTATCGGGAATTTCTGCTAAATGTACCTGACGACGTATATGCTTTTTTTCTTGTTGCTGAAGTGCCCGGTGATCCATTCCCTCCCGAACTTCATGGTAAAAAAGTTTGTGGTCTGGTATGGTGTTTTACTACCTCAGAAGAAGAGGCTGCGCAATACCTGCAAGAAGCACGCAGGGTAGAAGAACCTCTGTTTGAGCATGTTGGCACCATGCCTTACCCCATGTTGCAGGGTATGTTTGATGGTCTCTACCCTAAAGGGCTCCATTGGTACTGGAAAGGTGATTTTATTCGTGAACTATCCGATGAAGCCATCGAACAGCACCTCAAATTCGCCGAAGTACCAACCGCTCATTCAACCATGCATTTATACCCCATTAACGGTGCGGTTCATAAAAAAACGTCAGGGGAAACGGCATGGAATTACCGGGACGTAAATTGGTCTATGGTGATTGCGGGTGTGGCAGAAGATTCCTCTCATAAGGATAAAATCAAGAATTGGGCTCGTAACTACTGGGAAGAAATTCAGCCCTACAGCGCGGGTGGAGCGTACGTCAATTTTATGATGGAAGAGGGATCAAAACGCGTTGAGGCCACCTATGGTCATAATTATGAGCGCCTTCGGGAGGTAAAAGCAAAATACGACCCGGATAACTTTTTCAGAATGAACCAAAATATTACACCAGCGAATATTCACCACAATACAAATACAAAATCAACCCATTATGAATAGTAGCAGTTTTCAAATAAAGCGAACAGTGAGAATAGTGTTCATACTCTTTTTCATGAGTACAGCAGCTATTGCCCAATCGCAAAATAACGAGACCGGCACGCAAGCCAAAGTTATTGCTGCAGATGACAGCCAGTTGAAATGGGGCTCTTGTCCGGAATTTATGCCAGATAGTTGCAGTATTGCCGTTCTTCAGGGTAATCCTGAGCAACCAAATGCAGATGTATTATTCAAAATGCAGGGAAATACAACGGTTCCGCGGCACTGGCACCATTCGCCCGAGCGCATGGTATTGATTTCCGGTGAAATGCGAGTGAAATATGATGGGCAAGATGCGAAGACTATGACTGCGGGGAATTATGCCTACGGGCCTGCTGAGCGTCCGCATGTAGCCTCGTGCGTATCAGATGAGCCTTGCATACTGTTTATTGCCTTCGAAGATCCGGTTGACGCAATGTCGATGGCAGAGTCCAATGAATGATAATTAATAATAGAAAACTCTTGGCAAACCCAGAGACCATAAAAAACGCATTTGAACGCAATAGGAAAGCCATCGAGCTCAGGCCTTCGATCGGTAAAAGTACTGCCCGAACGAAGGTGCGGGTGCGGGATGGCACTACGTGCGAAATTGAAAGCAGCACTAAAAAGTTGATTTGTGATGTGGGAATTGATTCGGGTGGCAATGATGCCGGACCGGGTCCGGGTATTCTGGAGCGTGGGGCGCTGGGCAGCTGCCTGGCAATTGGTTACGCCACATGGGCAGCCTATATGGAAATTCCTATCGATAACATTGAAGTGGAAATAGAATCCGACTTTAATGCTGCCAGTGAATTTGGGCTAAGCGATGATCCTCCCGGTTTTACCGAACTTAGATATACTGTAAGCATTAAAAGCTCGGCACCAGAAACAAAAATTCGGGAACTCATTGAAATCGCTGATGACCATAGTCCGGTACTTGATGACTTTAAGCGCCCCATACCCATTAAGCGAATAATAAATATTAAATCAACAGTAGGAGAAACCAATGAAACCTGAATTGCAACGGCGCGTGCAGCGCTACGGCTGGAACAAAGCCGCGCCCTACTACGAAACCGGTTGGCAGAAGCAACTATGGCCGGCGCAGCAAAAACTCTTGCGGACAGTTCAATTTAAACCAGGTGATACCGTTTTGGATGTCTCCTGTGGCACCGGACTGGTAACGTTTCCCATCGCTAAAGCGATTGCGCCCGGCGGAGGTGTTACTGCTACAGACATCTCAGAAGGGATGATTGAGAAAGCAAAAATGCGTGCTAAAGAAAAGGAGATCACCAATATAACGTTTCAGCGAATGGATGCCGAAGCGCTGGAGCTGCCCGATGCCCATTTCGACACCGTGATTTGCTCGCTTGGATTGATGTATTTCCCTGATCCTGAACAAGCATTAGGTGAAATGCTCCGCGTGTTGAAACCCGGCGGCAAGCTGGCCTGCCTGGTTTGGGGTGAACGCAGAAACTGCGGCTGGGCTGGCGTTTTTCCTATTGTAGATCAGCGAGTTAAAACGGATGTGTGCCCGCTCTTTTTCCAGCTCGGAACGGCTTTAAACCTGCAGGATACATTTGAAAAAGTAGGATTTAGAGAATGTAATACGAAGCGATTCAATTCACCCCTTTACTTCAAAGATGATGAAGAAGCTTGTATTTCCGCTTTTTGGGGCGGTGCCGTGGCGCTGGCATACCAAAAGTTTGATGAGAAAACCCGGAATGAAGCGAATGAAGAATATTTGGATTCGATCCGCTCATTTCAAAATGGACAGGGTTACCATATACCGGGCGAATTTGTAATAGCTACAGGAAAGAGAATCACTTGAGAAACGCAAATATCATTATAAACCCACCAATTTATATCAATGAAAACATTAGAAAACAACTTACACCCAATTATGTGGCATCGGTTGATGATTAAAACCGGTATCCTGTTTATGATAATGGCATTTTCATTTTCAAATGCGGCAAGCCAAACCGTTGAATCTGCTGCTAAAAAACAACTTTTTGAAGCTCAAATTGCACCATTGCTTGAGGGCATGGGCGATTATCATTTTAAAATTTCAACGAATGATACACTCGCGCAGGATTTCTTTAATCAGGGATTGATGCTCGCATATGGTTTCAATCATGAAGAGGCAAACCGCTCTTTCAGGCAGGCAGCGCAACTGGATAAAGACAACCCCATGGCATGGTGGGGCGCCGCATTGGTACTGGGGCCCGAATATCAATTTGTCCATGCAGGAAGAGAATATTCCGGTAGCTTGGGAAGCGCTTCAAAAAGCACAGCAGCTAAAGTTGAACGGTACCCAGAAAGAGCAGGCTTATATCGATGCGCTTGCCCATCGGTATGCCAAAAATCCGCCGGAAGATCGTACGGCTTTGGACGAAGCCTATGCCGAAGCCATGGGCAAACTGGCGGAAAAATATCCTGATGATATGGACGCGAAAACACTCTATGCCGAGGCACTTATGGATCTTCATCCATGGAATTACTGGCAAGATAATGGCGAACCACAGCCGTGGACCCCTGAAATTCTGCGCGTGCTGGAATCCGTTATCGAGCGCGAACCGAATCACCCCGGGGCCAACCACTTGTATATTCATGCTGTAGAAGCCGAGCATCCTGAAAGGGCGTTACCCAGTGCAGATAGGTTGGGTCAATTAGTTCCCGGTGCCGGGCACTTGGTGCATATGCCGTCGCATATTTATATTCGCACTGGTGATTATCACGAGGGTACACTGGCCAACGAGCGCGCTGTTCAGGCCGATAATGAATATTTAACCCAGTGCCGCCAGCAGGGAATTTATCCAATGGGATATGTTCCCCACAACCACCATTTTCTGTGGGCAACCGCTATGATGGAGGGACAATCAGAGCGCAGCATCAGTGCGGCCATAAGTACCTCGAGCCTGGTTAACACGGAACTTATGCGGCAGCCCGGTCTGGGTACGCTGCAGCACTACTGGGTGATTCCGTTGTATGGCTACGTGCGTTTTGCAAAATGGGACCAAATTTTGGATCACCCCGAACCCGACCGTGATCTGATTTATCCAAGGGGTGTATGGCATTACGCTAGGGGTATGGCTTTTGTAGGCAAGAACGATATAAATGAAGCCGAAGCGGAGCTGAGCAAATTGAAAGCAATAGCTGCTATTGATTCGCTTTCCGAAGTAACAATCTGGGATATCAACACCACGCAAGAGCTGGTGCAAATTGCCAGTAACGTGCTTGAAGGGGAGATTGAAGCACGCAAAGGCAATTACGATCAAGCTGTGAAGCTGTTAAATGAAGCTATTAACATTGAAAGCCAACTCACGTATAATGAGCCGCCGGATTGGTTCTTCCCGGTCCGTCATAACCTTGGGTCGGTGCTGCTGGAAGCCAACCGCCCGGCCAAGGCTGAGCAGGTTTACCGAGAAGATTTGAATAAATTCCCGAAAAACGGATGGTCTTTATACGGATTGTGGCAAAGTTTGGAGGCCCAGCAGAAAACGAATGAGGCCCAGCAAGTGAAGCAGCAATTTGAGAACGCCTGGAAATATGCTGATATAGAATTATCAGCGTCCCGGTTGATGTAATAGGCGTTATTCACGGCTCATTTTCTGTGCGGCCTGTAAGGCGTTAAAGACATTTATCACGCCGTCGGAAACGGATAGCTCGCTGAATTCCACCATTTCAGATTGCGCCTGTCCTGACTGTGGTAAGGCAACCATTTGCGTTGGATAGGTTTTAACGCTGCTCATAATTGCTTCTCGTATTTGGGCTGCCGAAAGCTCCGGATAGTAACTCATTAAAAGGGCAGCAGTTCCACTCACTACCGGTGCGGCCATACTGGTGCCCTGGTTACGGGTGTATTCGTTCTCAGGCATGGTGGAATAGATATCAACACCGGGCGCGAAAAGGTCAACCGTACGGTCGCCGAAATTGCTGAAACTACCCACAAATTCTTCGCCCGGTTTCCATGAGCTGGCCCCCACGGTTAACCAAAGTCTGGGCAGTTGCACCTTGCATATCCGGGCCATAGGTATCGGTGGGATAGCTAACCTCCTCATCAGAGTTTTCCGATGAATTGCCGGCAGCGTGGACCATTAATACGCCTTTTTCTTCTGCATATTTAACGGCTTGGTCTACCACTTCTTTGTAGGGCGAATACGATTTGCCAAAGCTCATATTGATAATGTCGGCACCGTTGTCTACCGCATACCTGATGGCATTAGCTACATCTTTGTCACGCTCATCGCCGTTGGGTACTGCGCGGATGGGCATAATGCGAACATTGCCCGCCACGCCATTCATACCAACATTATTATTGCGGACTGCCCCAATTATCCCGGCCACATGAGTGCCATGGCTCGCATCAGGCCCGGCTACGTCGTTATTACCATAAATGCGTTCGGTTTTATCGTCGTAGTCATCACCCACAATATCGCGCGAAGTGAATTCAGGATTGTAACCATACTTAGCAAACTCGTAGATCTGCTGCTTTTGCTCTGCAATGAGGGTAGAGTCAATATCATTTTCCATTGCGTAGCTCATCACGTTTTTGGCAAACGCTATTTGTTGGCTTTGGGGCTGCAGTCCCTGCACATCTTCGTAGTTATAAGAGCCGTCAAAATAATTGTTTAGAATGTCGTCGGCGCGCTGCATGCTCTGCTCCAGGGAAGCACATTGTTATACTGCTGCAGCTGGTTATTAATCTGATACTGGTATTCATTTTTCACCTTTTGGTACAGCTGGTATTTTTGAAGCTCCTCTCCAGACAATACTGTTGAATCGGCATTGTGATACTTGGGATGCAGCCGGGCGTAAATGCGCGTCACTTCAAAAGTATCATTATCCACATTTTGCCCATCCGGCCCGCCAATAAAATTCCAGCCATGTACATCATCAACGTAGCCGTTATTATCGTCGTCTTTTCCGTTGCCCGGCGTTTCGTCTTCGTTAACCCAAATATTGGCTTTTAAGTCTTCGTGGGTGATATCTACTCCGCCGTCAATTACTGCTACGGTAACCTCACGCCCCGGCTGCTTGATTCTGCAATACTTCCTCGTAAGCAAGCTGGCTGCTGATACCCCGGAACTGTGTAAATTCTTCATCGAGGTGGTGCCAGTCTTGCGGGGGTTCCAGCATGCTGGCAAAATCTACGGAATCAACCGGAGCAGAAGGTTCGGGTTTTACGATTTGCTGTGATGTGGAGCACCCGTACGCAAACAAAACGATAGTAAAAAATGATAGAATGCGAGCTTTCATAAACTGTAGTTTAATGCTGTTATTGAATGAATTTGTTTATTCACTAGTCTTTACCGTCTGCAAAAATCGATCGGCCGCCCGGCTGTAAGCCGTTTGCATGCTTTGGCTTATGGCCCGATCAAGCCATTGTCCGGTCTCGGTCCCCCAAAACGAAATATAATCCTCAAGGGTATCGTCTGGCACGCCGTGATACATTACCATTGACTGATCATTCAGTTGTTGACCCGCTTGTGCCTGCATTTGGCCGCGAAAGTTATTGGCGATGGTATTAATCTGCATTTCCGTAAAGCTCTGTCGGTCGCTCAGCTCTCCCAAAGCTTTTATAACCGATCGCAGCACAATAATGGATGATTCGACAGAAGATTCGGCTACAGTAGTGGTATCAGTAAGTGTGCTAATAAGTTGCTGGCGTTTATCAGAAGGCGGATTTGCCTCCATCTCATGCATGGTAATAATACGTTTACGTTTTCCCTGGAGCGTATAAAACTCCTGCCGCGCACTGGTTACTATTTGGGTTGATGGGGCATTTAGCCAGTTTTGAATCTGATTGGCGTACTGGCCGCTGAATTCTTTTTCCAATGCAGATGCAAAGTCTTCTAAGAGAGGTTCGGTGGCGTAGGCTTCATCGAATAAGGAGAGCATTTTGGCATTGGTCTCATCTGCAATAGGGAGCGGATTTTGCTCGAACTGCAGCCGAATTTCTTCCGGAGCCTCTCCAATTTGGTACTCAAGCGCCATTTTGTTGATGAGTGAATCAACAACTGCTTCAGCATTTGGAGGAGGTGACGATTGTGCTCTACTCAGAAAAGGGAGACATAGAGCTAATAATAAAATATGTATATAGGTGGCCGATTTGGGCATATGGTTCATCAATGAATTAAATGGATGAAAAATTCTAGGGTAAAGCTACTAATAAATCTTTTGCTCAAAAAGAATATATCTTAGAGCCGTAATAATTGTGTATCTGTATAAAATTTCGCAGTTAAGAGTCCGATTTTTGGGCTTCTCCTGTCATTGGCACAAAGCGAACCGGAAGCATCTGTTCGCGGTTAATTTCTCCATCTGGGCCTTTGGTTAGCTTTGTTATTACTTGCCGGCCTTGGGTTGATCCCACCGGTGCTACAAGTACACCACCGGGCTTTAATTGATTTATTAGGGGCTGTGGTATTTCGGGTGGAGCCGCAGTTAATACGATGGCATCGAAGGGAGCGTTTTCCTTCCAGCCTTTATAGCCGTCGCCAATTTTAGTTTCTATTGTTTCGTAGCCTAACTTATCGAAACGTTGGCGCGCTTGTTCGCCCAGTGCCTCTACAATTTCTATGGAATAAACCTCTGGTGTTAGTTCCGAAAGAATGGCAGCCTGATAGCCACTCCCGGTGCCAATTTCCAGCACCTTTTCTCCGGCCTGCAAATTCAGTAGTTGCGTCATGTAAGCAACAATAAATGGCTGCGAAATGGTCTGATTGTGGCCAATGGGAAGGGGGCGATTTTGATAGGCATATGCTTGGTATTGTTCGGGTACAAATAGATGGCGTGGCACGTGCCGCATTGCCGCGCGTACCTGCTCACTTGTGATGCGTGAGCTCAGTGATTTGACCAAGTTGTGTCGGTCGTTTTGGCGTTGTTCAAAGCGAGGTTTATGCCATTCTAAGGTGTCTGAGCTTGCCGTTATGAAGTTTGTGGCAGTGTCGGTAGTTATTGTCGCGTTTGATATAGAAGTGGCACCAATTAATACTAAAATAATTGTAGCGAAATATTTGTAAATAACTGCAGTATAAAAGTTTAGCATAATGAAAGTAGAATTATTTTATAACTGATATAATGCTTATATCGGTTCATGGAATGCAAGATAATACGCCACATATACAAACATCTACAATTTGCCTTTTCATTATTCAACGTTTAACATGCAAAAAATTGCCCACTAAAATCCACTTCATGAAACATCAAAAACTACAGAATAAAATTGAGCACGCGCGAAGCCTCAGCCATAGCCATCTGCCGCAGATATCCGTGGCTGATTTTCCGCAACTTATTGATGCGTACAAAGAGAGTAAGGCACCATATTTGACATACATTGATGAAGATGATAACAAGGTAAAATTTACTTATTCAGAATTCTGTGATAAAGTCTATGCCGTAGCGCGATTCTTGCAAAACCATGGATTGAGCCACGGCGATCGGATTGCCACAATATCGCATAACCATTGGCAAACCGTGGTGCAGTATTACGCCGCCTGGCTGCTGGGATTAGTTGTAGTTCCGATAAATCTTGGAGAGGATGATGAGCGGATAGCCTATATTTTAGAAAACGGCAATGTGGAGCTGGCTTTTGTAAGAGCTGATTACCGCGAGCGAATTCGAAGTATATTGAGTGGCAATGATGCGCTGAAAAATATCGAAGCTGTTCTGTGTGAAGAAACAATGGACAACTTTACTGTTGATGAGGGCAGTCTTCAGCTTAAAGAGGATTCACTGGCTGAATCGGAGGCATTAGTCGTTTTTACATCGGGAACAACGGCGCACCTAAGGGAGTAGTGTTGTAGTCAGCGTAACCTGTTGGAAAGATGCCCGTTCCATTAAAGCAGTGGCATAAAAATTGACGAGCAAAACCTGCATGATGTGCGTGCTGCCAATCCACCACGTCAATGGCACAGTGGTAACACTTATCACCCCGTTTTTTG
>NNSL01000506.1 GCA_003123965.1 Balneolaceae bacterium SMO_bin1 | reverse complement strand
TAATTGGGGCAGCAATTTTTGGAGTAGGAACCAGTGAGATAAACGTGCCAGAAGTAGTTATCCCCAATTTCGCGGCTGGTAAAAACATTTTCTAAAGCATTAAGCACAAAACTTTGAAGCCCGTTATTATTACTCTCATCAATTAGCTTAAGCTGTTGTTCTGGCACCCCCAAACAGGAGAGCACGGCCTTGCTATTTAATAGCCATCGAGTAAAACTTGTACTAAGATATGGTTTGATTTCTTCGAAGTAGTATTGTTGTTCCGCTAATGATTGTGATTGCAGTAGGAGGTGAATGGCTTTTTCCAGCTGCTTTCCATGAAAATAGATTACTATTAATTTGGCTATCAGACCTGAGGTACCGTGATAAAAGAAGGAGGTGGAGGTTTGAGAAAAATAATCAATGTTGGCGTCCCAAAATGTATGATATTTATCCGGCAGCAAGGGCCGAATTTCACTATGGTATACCTCAAGTATATTATTAGAACTGCCCTTACCAAATAGACGCCAAAGTAGTTCGTAGTTACCAAGTGAAAAAAGTGCTTTCTTGAACGATAAGAGGGCATTCTGGGCCGGATTAATATCTACACATTGAATAGTGGCGGGATTGTCAAGCAGGTAATCCAATGCGTTACAGCCTGCGCTGCTAATCATCAATACTGAGCTTCCTTTATCCATTTGTAACAGCTGGCGGTCAATTCGTGGATCTTCCCAGCAGGTATTGTAAACCAGGCGATTGTTGGTAACTCTACGAAAAACACGCCGATTAAAATGGCTGACCATTTTGGAAACAGTATTCATAAATCATAATATAATGTATGTATATGTATGGTCTGTGAATTGCTGCTGACTGTACATATGGTTTTGGGCAATGGAAATACGTACTGATTGTTCTGTACAAATTTGTATATTTAAACTTCAACATTTTAACCAAAAGCGTTTAAAGTTATGGCTGACAAAAAAGAAGAAATCGAAAAAGAAATTGAAGAAACAGCTGAAAACCTGAAAGAATCTGCCGAAGAGCTTAAGGGGAAAGGTGTTAAAGGCTACGAAAAGCTGTTAGACCGACTGGATAAAGAGCGCCATAATATTCGCAAAGAGCTGGATCGAGACTATAAAGAGGCGCGTCGTTATGTTCGCTCAAACCCTGAAGAAGGCGTGTTGCTTGGTTTAGTAGGCGGTCTTGCAATTGGCTTGCTTATAGGTCGCCTCACAAAATAAACTGATATTTGTAATTTAAGCTAAATATAGGAGCATCTAGCATGAGTACGTCTACAATTAGCAGCGATCGACTGGACGAAATCTTTGAGCGTGTGGAAGCGCTCAGGGGGTATCTTTGACTATGATCAGCGCAAAGTACGGATTATAGAGCTGCAGGAGCAGACACAGGATCCCAATTTTTGGGATGATCCTGAAGAAGCACGCAGGATCATGAAAAAGCTTGATCATGAAAAGAGCATGGTTCAGCAGTGGGACGATTTGAAAGAATTGACCGAAAGCATCCAAGTATACCAGCAGTTTGCTGAAGAAGGCGAAGACGTTGAGGAGGATTTAAAAACCGAAACACGCAAGCTGGAGCGTGGTGTTGAAGCGCTTGAACTTAAAAATATGCTCCGCGGTGAAGATGATCATCGTGATGCCATAGTAACATTTAAGCCTGGTGCAGGAGGCACCGAAAGCCAGGATTGGGCAGAGATGCTGTACCGCATGTATACCCGCTGGGCAAAAAAAGAAGGCTACGACGTTTCTGTGCTCGAATACCAAGACGGCGATGTAGCCGGGCTGAAAAGTGGAACAGTTGAAGTGAGCGGTGATTTTGCATACGGCTACCTAAAAGCGGAAAGCGGTGTGCATCGACTGGTGCGAATCTCTCCCTTTGACAGCAACTCCCGCCGGCACACCTCTTTCTGCTCAGTTTTTGTATCACCACTGGTTGATGACGAAATTGAGGTTGATATCAACGAAAGTGAAGTTGAACTGCAGCGATTTCATGCCAGTGGGGCCGGTGGCCAAAACGTGAATAAAGTTGAAACCGGAGTGCGCTTAATTTGGGAGGGCGAACTCTCTGATGGTTCCGAGGAGCAGGTTGTTGCCGAATGCCAGCAGGAGCGCTCGCAGATGCAAAACCGTGAAAAAGCGATGGTGTTGCTTAAATCTAAAATTTATGAGCTTGAAAAACAGATTAAAGAACGTGAAAAGCAGAAGCTCGAGGAATCAAAAAGTAGCATTGAATGGGGCTCCCAAATCCGGTCGTATGTTTTTCACCCTTACAATATGGTGAAAGACCATCGCACTGATCATGAAACATCAAACGTGGATGCTGTAATGGACGGCGAGCTGGATGACTTTATCAAAGCCTATCTCATGAAAATATCCGGCGCCGAGGATTAGTAATTTTGGGAATATCGTAAGCTAAGTTATGGTACGAATTGGTATTACTGGTGGTATTGGCAGCGGTAAATCAACAGTCTGCGAGGCGTGGGAATCGGAAGGGGCATACATCATTAATGCCGACCGGCTGGCGAAAGATATTATGACCAACAATGAGGCGGTCAAACAAGAAATTATCGAAACATTCGGGGAGCGTGCCTATAAAAACGATGGACAATTAAACAAAAAATATCTGGCCAAACAGGCTTTTGAAAAAGGCAGGGTTGCCGAACTAAACGCCATTGTACATCCACGGGTACCAGAAGAAGTAGATGCAATGAATGGATACCGCCGCCGAACACGGGTATGAAGCGGTGGTTTACGAGGCGGCCTTACTGCTACAGAATTTACGTCCCGATTCGTTAGATCATATCGTATTAGTACTGGCCCCTGAAGATAAGCGCATTGGCTGGGTGCAGGAGCGTGATGACATTTCAAAACAATTGGTAGTGGATCGTATAGAAAAGCAGCAAAACTTTAATGAGTTAACCCACCTGGCAGATACAGTTCTTCATAATGATGGTACGTTGGGAGAACTCAAATTAAAGGCAAAAGAGCTCTACAAAAAAATTGTCCATGCCAATAGAGCCTGACTTTTGTATATTTAACAAACCAAAAAGAGAATTCTAAGACAGAGGTGATGGTAGATCGAAATAAAAATCGGGTAATTACGCTCGAAGAATATATCATTCAAAGCCAAAATAAATTTCCCGGGGCAACGGGCGAACTTTCTCAGCTGCTGCGTGATATTGGCCTGGCTGCAAAGATTATTTCACGGGAAGTAAATAAGGCGGGCATCACAAATATTCTGGGTGAGGATGGCTCGCAAAATGTGCATGGCGAAGCTGTTAAAAAACTCGATCTTTTTTCCGATCGGCAGCTGATTTCCGCGCTAAATCGCTCTGATATCACCTGTATGGTTATATCAGAAGAGAATGATGGTATAGTTGAGCTCCACAATGACGGAGGGAAATACATTGTATATATGGATCCGCTCGATGGGTCATCCAATATCGACGTAAATGTTTCCATTGGCAGTATTTTCTCAATATATATATGTGAAAATGATGACATTTCTGCCTTGGGTACAGATGACGCCCTGCAGCCGGGTACCAAGCAGGTAGCGGCGGGCTATGTGCTGTATGGGTCAAGCACGATAATGGTTTATACAACGGGAATGGGGGTGAGCGAATTTACGCTGGATCCTAGTATAGGTGAATTTATTTTAAGTAACGATGATATAAAAATGCCCGACCATGGCACTATTTATAGCGTCAATGAGGGGTATTATAAATCCTGGCCAGAGGGTTTAAAAAAATACGTGAAATATTGCCAGGAAGAAGTTGAAGAAGATGGCCGGCCGTACTCAGCCCGGTATATCGGCTCCATGGTGGCAGATGTTCATCGCACCCTGCTTAAAGGTGGTATTTTTATTTATCCGCACAGTACCAAGTATCCGAACGGTAAGTTAAGGCTGATGTATGAATGCAATCCGCTTAGTTTCGTAATTGAGCAGGCGGGGGGAATGGCCATTGACGGAAAAGGCCGTATTATGGATGTAACGCCTGAGGCTATACACCAGCGGACGCCCATTTATATTGGCTCAAAAGAGAACGTCAGTAAGGTTAAAGAATTTCTTGATGAATATGCTGAAGAAACCGTAAGGGCCTGATGTAATAGGCTTCAAAAATTAAAGCTCCATCTATTGGCTAGATGGAGCTTTTTTTATGGCCTGTAAATTTAAAACGTAATTTTCATCCCTTCCTGAATATCGTGAGATACGGCAAAACCCGCATTTGTTTCCACGGCATAAAGAGCCGGTTCATCGCCGGAAGTAAAGTTTTCTTCAGTGTAAGGCGGAGTGTTGCGATGAATGCGAACGATTTCCATATCTTCGTTAACAAAGAAAATATCCAGCGGCAGCGGTGTATTGGCCATCCAGAAGCTGAGCGGTTGTTGCTCTTCAAAAATAAAGAGCATCCCTCTATTCTGCGACAAATTGCTCACATTCATCAGCCCTTCGTTGCGTTCATTCGCATCGTCGGCCACTGCTACCTGAATAGTTGCCAGGGTGTCGTCAGCCGACGAAAGAAATGAAAGTGTATCGCTGTAAATTAATTCACTGCTGCGGTCACTAGTAGTCTTCTTCGTGTTCTTCGTATTGGATTTCGTCTGGCGATGAGAACACCCGCTGATTAGGATTATCGCCATTGCGGCCGTCAGTAATCTCAAAGGTAGTTTCATCGGTATTGCCGTTAATTTCATAAGTGATGGTGTAGGTTCCGCCTCCCATAAAAGAAGGGTCGTCGTTCAGTTTTAAATTCCAGTTTAAGGTGTTAAAGCCATAACTGGCTTCGTCTTCCAATGTGGTAACGGTATTGCCGTCGCTATCTTTTACAGTAATTTGAACGGCTTCATTTTCAGCATTTTCATCTCCAACCCAATACATCCAGGTGGTTTCGGGCTCATAGGGCGGACGATACTGAACCGATTGCTGGCCCCAGTTCTCAGAGTAGCGCACATTATCAATTGGCAGGGCCAGTATAGGTTCATCGCGTTTGTCGGCAACTTCGTGCAACTTATCCAATTCCGTTACATAGATACTGCGCCCGTGTGTACCTACAACCAAGTCCATTTCGCGTGGGTGAACCGTCATGTCGTACGAAGGCACATTGGGTACACCGTTGAGCAAGTGCCATTTATTGCCGTCATCAAAGCTGATGAATGTGCCAAAGTCGAGGCCAGCGTATAGCATATCCGGATTTTCAGGATCTTGCACAATTACATTGGCTACAGATTCGGGTAAGTTGCCTTTTACTGAAGTCCATGACTGACCGTAGTCGGTAGTTTTGTACAGATACGTTTTAAATTCGTCGTAACGGTATCCGTTCAGCGAGGCATAGGCCGTGCCTGCGTCGTGGTTAGAAGCGTGAACCTGGCTTACCCATCGACGTTGCGGCAGGTTTTCGGAAACAAGCGTCCAACTTTCGCCGCCATCGCGCGTTACTTGTATATTGCCATCGTCAGTTCCGGCCCAGACGACATTAAAATTCACCGGCGATTCTGAAATGGTAGTAATAGTAGAGTAGGGCACATTTCCTTCTTGCTGAATGTCGCGCTCATTTGTTAGGTCGGGGCTAATAGCCTTCCAGCTTTCGCCGCGATCAAAACTACGATGCACGTTTTGGGATCCAAAATATATTACATCAGGATTGTGGTTGCTCATTTCAATGGGCGTATTCCAGTTGAAGCGGTACTTCTCTTCTCCAATATCATGCTGCGGGGTGATGCGCACAGTACGCCCGCTGGACTGGTCGATTCGGAAATAGTTGCCAAACTGGAAACCGGTGTAAATGCGATCGCTGTCGCGTGGATCAATAGCCACGTGCATGCCGTCACCGCCGAAGAGGCGCTCCCACTCGTTGCCGTCATTTGGTGAACCTTCCGAAGAACCGGTAAACACGCCGTTATCTTGCAGTCCGCCGTATATGTTATAGGGCTCCTCCATATCTACGGCTACGCTGTAAAATTGCCCAACAGGAACATTATTATGATGGATAAAGTTGATGCCTCCGTCGTAGCTTTCATACAGGCCGCCGTCATTCCCCAACAATATATGTTCATCATCGCTGGGATCAATCCACATGGCGTGATGATCTACGTGTACCGGTTGGTTTTCGGCGATGGGTTTCCAGGTTTTGCCGGCATCGGTAGATTTAAGCGCAGGAACACCCATAATGTATATTTCATCCGGGTTCGTTGGTGAAACACGTACTTCACCAAAATAATAGCCGTACGTATAAATGAGATTGTCGAGTGCGTAGCTATTTACTTTGGTCCATGATTGACCGCCGTCCTCCGAGCGGTATACTTGAGCTCCTTCAATACTTGTATCAAAAAGTGCCGCGTTGGCATCGCCGAGATAATCAGCTAGCGCTTCGGGTTCATAAAGCCCTTCTTGTACTTGGTTTTTTACACGTTGTGCGGTGTACTTTCGGGGAAATCCATTGCTGCGCAAATATTCTTGAAGCTTCTCATTTTCGAGGGCCAGGAAATCTTGTTCACTCATGCCCTCAAAGTCGTTGGGGGTAAGTTCATCTTCATCAACTTCGCGCTTGGTCCGAGTTTCTTCTTGGTTATCTAAAAACGCATACAAAATATCAGGGTTTGAGGCACTTACATCGAGGCCAATGCGCCCTACGAATTTCCCATCCGGGAACCCGTCCATGGATTTCTGCCACGTTTCGCCGCCGTCGTTCGACATGTAAATAGCAGAGCCTTCACCAGCTTCATCAAAATTCCAGGCTTGACGAAATCGCTGCCAGGTGCTTGCCCACATTTGGTCGGGATTTTCGGGATTGATTACCAAGTCAATAACACCAGTACTGTCAGAAGGGGTGAGCGTCCGATTCCAGCTTTGGCCCCCGTCGGTAGTTTTGTAAACGCCGCGCACATCATTCATAGAGTAAAGCGGGCCTTGGCTTGCAACCCAGGCAATATCGGCGTCTTCAGGATGAGTAATGATGCGCCCAATATGCTGTGAGCCGGTCAGACCCATATGCGTCCAGCTATCACCGCCGTCGGTACTTTTATAAATACCATTTCCGGCATAACTCGATCGGCTGCTATTATTTTCGCCTGTACCCACCCACAATGTTTTAGGGTCGGCTTTCGAGATGGCAATATCACCAATTGTTATAGTTCCCTGATGGTCAAATATCGGTTCCATAGTGGTGCCGCTGTTGGTAGTTTCAAAAACACCGCCAGAAGCATATGCTACATAAAAATGTCGGGCACTGTCTTCATGTACGGCTAAATCTGTGATCCGTCCGCTCATTACTACGGGGCCTACATTGCGAACGGGATATTCTCTAAAGATGGATTGCGCACGCATTTGTTTACGTTTTTCAATGTTCTGCATGCGCTCTTCAGCCGAAGTTGCTTCAATGTTCTGGCTTTGAGCAGGCACAATAAATAGAAAGGACAGCAGGAGAGTAAATGCAGCAGTTAAGAGACGCATATTTACATTTTTTGGTTAAAAGTTTTAGACACGATAAGTATAGACAATGGAGTACACAAATTTATTAAAAATTTATAAAAACGGAATGAATTCAGATCAATACTAAGGCCTGTGCCTGAGATTATAAGCCTTCAATTTTGCCAATGCTAATCCGGTTGTTTTTTAACGGTATTACCAATATCTTTGAATGATTTAAGTGAGTGCCCTAGGCCCTCACTTTTTTTTGTATCAAAAATTAGTGAATAGTGGCAAATAAAGTAGAAAAAGAAATTACCGAATTAGCGGAATCTGTGCTTGCAAGTACCGACTTCTTTTTGGTCGGTTTGGAAGTAAAAGGGAATAATGTGCCCGAAGTCTGGGTCTATATTGATGGCGTAGAACGCGGAGTAAATATGGACGAATGCGCCGAAATAAGCAATGAGCTTAGCTTTTTAATGGATGCCCATGAACTTATAGATTCAAAATATCGCTTGAATGTTTCTTCACCGGGATTAAGCCGACCGCTGGTTGACCGACGTCAATATCCTAAAAACAAGGGTCGGAAAGTGAAAGTTAAATACAAGAATGATGAAGGGTACCATAAACTGGAGGGGGTACTCAAAAATTTATCAGAACAGTCTATTGTTGTGTTCCGCGAAGAGGAGAAAGCCCCGGTGGAACTCTCATTCGACCAAATTGTAGAAACGAAAGTAATACCTTCGCTGAAATAAGCAGTAACGTTAAAAGCAAAAAAGAGCCGACGAATGGAAAAAGATATTTCTAAACAGATAATCCAGTCTTTCGCAGAAATTGCAAAAGATAAAGGAATGGATAAGGATTTACTGCTTACCATTCTGGAAGACGTTTTTCGAACCATGATTCGTAAAAAATATGGTTCGGATGATGCTTTTGAGGTTATCTTGAACGCTGACCGTGGCGAAATTCAGATTCTGCATATTCGTGAAGTTGTTCCTGAAGAGGAGCTCACCGATGAAGTACATGAAATTACTATCGAAGAGGCACAGAAAATTGATCCCGATTACGAGCTTTACGATGAGCACGCCGAAGAACTTTCTATTCAGGATTTTGGCCGCCGCGCTGTAATGATGGCCCGCCAGCAGCTTGCCCAACGTATTCGTGAAATTGAAAAAGACAATGTTTTTGAAGATTACTCTGAACGCGTGGGCGAAATTGTACTCGGTGATGTATACCAAATTCGCAACCGCGAAATGCTGGTAAATCATAATGGTGTAGAATTAGTAATGCCGCGCAGCGAACAGATAAAAAAAGATCGCTACCATAAAGGGATACTATTCGTGCTGTTGTAAGCGAAGTGAAACGAGAGCACGGGAATCCGACAGTAATTATCTCTAGAACCTCACCGCTGTTTTTAGAACGATTGTTTGAAAACGAAATTCCCGAAGTGTACGACGGCATCATTGAGCTTAAAGAAATTGCACGAGAGCCTGGCGACCGTTCAAAGGTTGCCGTGTTATCGCACGACGAGCGCGTAGATCCCGTGGGTGCCTGTGTTGGCATGAAAGGAATTCGCATTCATGCCATTGTACGCGAGCTTGGAAACGAAAATATTGACGTTATCAACTACACCGATGATAAACATGAATTCATAAAGCGTGCATTGCAGCCAGCTAAAGTTCTGAGCGTTGAGCTCAGCGAAGATGGCGAGCACGCAAAAGTGCTGGTTCCGGCCGATGAAGTATCAAAAGCTATTGGTAAGGGCGGCGTTAATATTCGCCTGGCTTCCAAGCTGGCGGGTTGTGAAATTGACGTATACCGTGAAGCAGAAGTTGAAGATGATATTGACCTGAAAGAATTTGAAATTGATTTTGGTCCTGAGGTTATTCAGTTATTGCACGACATTGGCTGCGATACTGCCCGCCAGGTGCTCGAGCTCGATGAAGAAGAAATTGTACGCCGTACTGAGGGCGAAATTGATGAAGATGAGGCCGAGCGCATCATTGATATCATTGCCTATGAATTTGAAGACGAAGAGCTGTAAGAGGCGCTAAATTTCTCCTTTTACCTGCAATACATATACGTTATTTTTAGCGTAGATGTAATTCGATAAATTAGAAAAGTCCGTTTTAAATCACTTATATGTCGCCAAAGAACAAGCGAAGAAAACTTTTTAAGGTAGCATCAGAATTTAACGTATCAACAAAATCTATTGTTGATACGCTAGCTGATGAAGGTTTTGATGTTGCTGCTCGTCCCAGTTCTAAGATTACGCCTGAAATGTACGAGGTGCTGGAAACGGTATATGGCGACGATAAAGCAAAAAGTGAAGATGTTAGCAAAACACGCGAAGAGTACGAAAGTCGTAGAAACAAAATTCGCTCGAGCCGCAACGAAAGCGTTTCTATAGAAGATCATCTGGAACCGATTGAAGATGAGCTGCCCCTTGCTCCCGAAGATGATGTAGAAGAGGAGGAAGGCCCCATAGAAGGACTGATGCCTCAAGAAGATATAGAAGAAGAGGAGGAAGATATTGAGCCTGAGGCAGACGAAGAACCTGAAGAAGAAATCAGTGCTGAGCCTGAGGAAGAAACTGCTGAAGAAGTAGACGAGACAGAAGAAGAAGTAGAAACCAAGCCTGAAGAAGCCGAAGTTGCTGAGGAGCAGGCGGAAGAAGAGGTTGAAGAAGAAACGCAAGAAGAAGAGCCAGAAGAGGAGGACTACGAAGAAGAGGAGGATTACGAAGAGGAAGACGAAGAGGATGAAGACGAAGAAGAGGGCGTAATCCGCGGTCGTGCAGGACGACTTAAAGGCACAAAAGTGCTTGGAAAGGTTAGTATTGATGATTCTAAACCCAAAAATCGCCGCAAGCGCAAACGGCGGAAAGATCGTGACAAAGATGACGACAGTTCGTCCAAGAAAAGTAAGCGCTCTAAGAAAAAAGGGAAGAAGAGCCGTCGCTCAGAGATAGAAGAAGAGCAGGTTGAAGAAAAACTGAAGGAGACACTTCGTAAAATGAAGTCGTCTGAAACAGTGGGAAGTAAACGACAAAAACGCCGTCGTCAGCGTAAAGAAGAGCGGGAAGAAGAAGAGCAGCTGCAAGCCGAGCTTGAAGAACTTGAAGAGCAGACTATAGAGGTAACTGAATTTATTACGGTCAGCGACCTTGCCGACGAAATGGATGTGAAAACCAATGAGGTGATAACCACATGCATGAATCTTGGCATGATGGTTTCTATCAACCAGCGCCTCGATGCCAGCACTATTGAGCTGGTGGCCGAAGAGTTTGGTTTCGATGTAGAATTCGTTGATGCTGATGAAGCCATTGAAGAAATTGAACTTGAAGAAGACGATCCGGAAGATCTTGAACCGCGTGCGCCCATTATTACGGTAATGGGTCACGTTGACCACGGTAAAACCTCGCTGCTCGATTATATACGAAAAGCCAAAGTGGCCGAAGGTGAGGCCGGCGGAATTACCCAGCACGTAGGTGCATATGAAATTGAAACCGATGACGACCGTCCAATTACTTTCCTTGATACGCCGGGTCACGAAGCATTTACCGCCATGCGATCGCGTGGTGCTTATGCCACCGATATTGTAATTTTGGTTGTAGCCGCAGACGATGCCGTAATGCCGCAGACCATTGAGGCGATCAATCACTCTAAAGCCGCGGGTGTACCTATTGTTGTTGCTATTAACAAGATAGATCTTGAAGGTGCAAATCCCGATAAGATTAAGCAGCAATTGGCCGAACACGATGTAATAGTTGAAGAATATGGCGGTGAAAATCAGGTCGCAGAAGTATCGGCCAAAACGGGTGAAGGCGTCGAAGAATTACTGGAAAAAGTATTGATTGAGGCCGAACTAAGAGAATTGAAAGCCAATCCCAATCGCCGCGCCGATGGTGTTGTACTTGAGTCGCGTGTTGATAAAGGAAAAGGTACGCTGGCCAATATTTTGGTTCAAAATGGGACGCTTAAAGTAGGCGACCCCTTTGTTGCCGGCTCATGCTTTGGCCGCGTTCGTGCCATGGAAAACGAGCACGGGCAGCGTGTTAAAGAAGCTGGTCCGTCACAACCGGTTCAGCTGAT
>NNSL01000401.1 GCA_003123965.1 Balneolaceae bacterium SMO_bin1 | reverse complement strand
AAACATGCCGGTTTAAGCTGTTTTGAGGCATCACGAATAGCTACGGTCACCTTAAATGTTCCCGATTCGGGATCAACAACCGGGCTGAATGCGAAGCACGCGTCCATCAAAGGTTTGATTGCTGATTGCATCAACCTGAATGAGGGCCGGCTGATTATTTTTAATTTTAGCCATCTCATGTTCAGGAACGTGCAGCACGGCCAGCAGGGGATCAAAATCGGTAATTTTAAATACTTCCTGATCACTATTCACCATATTCCCAACCTTGATCAATCGCTCTGATACAATGCCGCTGATGGGCGCCTTAATTTGGGTATTCTCAATTTTCAGCTGAGCCAAATCGTAGACCGCTTTTTGCGTTTCATATTCATATTTTGCGTTCTCGTACTGCTCAACACTGATAAGCTGTCGTTCGTAAAGGGTTTTATTTCGCTGATATTCATTGTAAAGGCGGTCCATCGTAGCTTTGGCCTGCGTGGCTTCAATAGCAAGCTGCTCATCCTCAAGTGTTGTCATTACCTCACCGGCTGTTACGTAATCGCCTTCTTCAAAGCTCAATTCCTTAACAATTCCACGCACCTTTGCCACAACCATGGCTTCTTCTTCCGCCTCCAGAGTAGTTGTTGTTGCGTAGTACGCCGAGATAGGCCCCCTAATAGCCGAAGCTGTTTCAACGGGTATAGCAGCCGTTGAATCGATATTCCCCGCGTCTTTTGATTGTGTTTCTGAGCTGCACGAATAGGTACTTAAGGCGAATGTCCCCAAAGCCGCAATGATGAGATAATTCTTAAATATTTTCATAACCTCTGAGCCATTTTATCAATTTAAAGTGTATTAGCTCAACTTTCGTACGGTAGCATTTTCAAATAAGTTGCAAAGCATTTTGTAATTTGTGGATAACAAAGTGCGTTATTAGAGGTTGTAATCAGCACGGATATTTCTATAAATACATGCCAATCAACATCTTCGTTATGAAAACTCGACTAACAATTTCCTTGATAATTTTATTTTTCTGCTGCGGTATTTTTCAGCTGCAAGCCCAAAGCAATACCATTGTTACGGTGAGAGCTCAGGCGAAAGATGCCAAGTTCATAGGTGACGGCATGGGCGGGGCGTTAATTACTATTGTTGACAGTGCCACGCATGATACCCTTGCAAGCGGACTGACGAAGGGCGGGACCGGTAATACAGAAACGTTGGTAAGCGACCCTATTGAACGATATGAGAAGCTCAGCAGCGCGGGTGATGCAAAATTCCAAACCACACTTTCGCTGCAGAAGCCGCGCTTGGTCACCATAACAGCAACGGCTCCCCAAGGTCATCCGCAGGCCGCTGTTAGCAGTTCTACCCAAACTTGGCTTTTCCCAGGCAAAGATATTACGGGAGACGGAATCATTCTGGAAATTCCGGGATTTGTAATTAACAACCGGCTTCCGCAAGGTGGGCAGGAGTTTGCATCTGGCGCAATGATTCCCATTAGGGCGCATATAGAAATGATGTGCGGCTGCCCGACTTCAGACGGCGGCATGTGGGACAGTTCTGAATACGAAATTATGGCTCAACTCTGGAACGATAATGAGATGATTCGTGAAGTGCCTTTATCATTTACCGGCGATACGAGTTTGTTTGAGTCTAAACTTAAAGCTCCATCAGAATCAGGAAATTATACTGTGCTGTTGTATGCCTTTCATCCGTCAACAGAAAATAGCGGCGTGGCTAAAACGAGCATAAGCGTAAAATAAAAACCGACTAATATCCCTCCGGGTTTTGTGATTGCCATCGCCAGGCATCGCGGCACATGTCTTCAATTCCACGCTTGGCTGTCCAATCCAGTTCTTGTTCTGCTTTCGATGGATCGGCATAGCACTTAGCCGCGTCACCGGGTCGGCGATCGGTAATTTGGTAGGGCACATCTTGGCCGGAAGCTTTTTCAAATGCATGAACCACATCAAGCACGCTGTATCCTTGGCCGGTACCGAGATTATAGGTCACAACGCCGGGATTTTCGGTCAATTTTTTTAGCGCCTGTAAATGGCCCAGCGCCAAATCAACTACATGGATATAATCGCGCACGCCGGTGCCGTCATGAGTGTCATAATCATCACCAAAAACCGAAAGCTTATCCAGTTTGCCCACGGCCACCTGGGTAATATAGGGCATCAGGTTGTTGGGAATATCATTGGGATCTTCACCAATGCGCCCACTTTCGTGCGCACCAACGGGGTTAAAATAACGCAGCAGCGCAATATTCCACTGGTTATTGCTGGCGTATAAATCGCGCAGAATATCTTCAATAAAAAGTTTAGTGCGTCCGTAGGGATTTACAGCAGAAAGGGGGAATTCTTCTGTAATGGGCACGCGATCAGGATCACCATAAACTGTAGCAGAGGAACTAAAAACCAGGTTGAAAACGCCGTGCCGCCGCATTACTTCGCAGAGTACAAAGGTGCTGTTCAAGTTATTTCTGTAGTAGAGCAGGGGTTTCTGCACTGATTCACCCACCGCTTTTAAACCGGCAAAGTGAATAACGGAATCGATATCGTGATTGCTAAATATTTTTTCGAGCGCTTCCTCGTCGGCTAAATCTTTGTGATAAAACGTAAGAGTACGACCGGTAATACTGCTCACCCGATGCAAAGCCTCTTCCTTGCTGTTTGCCAAATTGTCGATAACGATTACCTCATGGTCGGCTTCAAGCAGTTCTACGCAAGTGTGGCTTCCAATGAAGCCGGCGCCTCCGGTGACTAGAATGGTCATATATAGCTTCTATTTTTACAATTAAGACTCTAATAACACGCTGTAAGAACTTTTATTTAAGACAATCAATCAAGCATTAAATACAGCTAAAATTTTCTAAACCAATCATTCTATTTTATTTAAGTAAGATTCATTGCCCAAGTAGTTCATGTATTGCAAATTCCACTGTTGGCGCCGGTACATATAGGGCGATGGATTGGCCAAATTGTATCGCCTGGGGCTCGGCAGGGCGGTAACCATTAATGCGCTTTGGGGTTTACTGAGGCGGGCAGGGATAGTATTAAAATAACGATTGCTGGCTGCTTCAACACCGTAAATACCGTTGCCAAACTCGGCGATATTCAGATATACTTCCAATATGCGCTTTTTGGGCCAGAGCAATTCCATAATTAACGTAAAGTAGGCCTCAACACCCTTTCGGATAAAGTTTTGGCCGGGCCACAGAAACATGTTTTTGGCGGTCTGCTGAGTGATTGTACTGGCCCCACGCAGATTCTCACCACGTTTGCTTTCTTCAATAGCTTTTTGCACCTGTTCAAGATCAATGCCCCAGTGCTCGGCAAAGCGTTGATCTTCTGAGGTTATAGCCGCTACTTTGGCCGTCCAGGAAATATTCTCCCAGTTTGCCCAATCATAACGCAGTTCAAACTGCTCTTCATTGTTCCAGAAAGCATGCCATTGCCTCTGCAGCATAAAAGAGGAGGTAGGCGGATTAATCCACCGCAGGCCCAAAACAGCTAAGAAAGATATAATTATAAATGCCAGCAGTACTTTGCCGAACCACCGCAAAACCGTAAAGAAGGTGCTTTTTATATTGGTAGTCGGTTTCAAAGCATGACTCTTACTGTAGTTTACCTAGTTATTTGATAGTATCGATCTTCTCTTTAAAATCGTCAATTATTGTATTGCAGAGATAATCGACTTCTTCTATAACATCAGTTACCTTTTGGTCGGTTTCCTCATTCTTTAAAAGCTGCTTGGCCTCTTCGTATTTTTCGTTTATTTCAGTTACCCCCAGCATTTGGGCTGCCGGGCGGATGCGATGCCCTACCTTCCGCAAATCCTCAAGATCACGGTCGGACATACAGGTTTTAAAATCATTGCAAAAATCAGAAAAGGATGTGATTGCGGCCTCATAAAATTCGACTTGTGCTTCCGGATCGCCATCAAGCATGTCATCAATTTCGTCGAAATTTGCCAAGGTATCATTCATAAATACGTAAACTTAGTTTTGGGGTTCAGTAATATTGTGTGGTGCCGGTTTTCCATTTTCATCTAGGTGCACAAACACAATGTCATCAATTTTAATGATGGTTTCTTTGGTAAATTTATTACGGACCTCACATCGAATTGTTATAGATGTTTTTCCAAAGTGTTTGGCCTCCATGCCAATCTCAATGATATCACCAAGGCCAGCTGAGCTCACAAAGTCAATTTCTGACATGAACTTAGTCACAATATTTCCCTGCCCAAGCTGGCAACTTACAAATATGGCGGCCTCTTCATCAACCCAGCTCAGCACCGTGCCTCCAAACAGGGTACCGTGGGCATTCATATCCTGGGGTTTAATTAATTTTCGGCTATAGAATTTCATCATAATAATACGGTTTGGCTGTGAAAACTCTCTAGGTTTGCTAAAAGCAAATTAATCAAGGCAGTTATTATTGCCTCCAATAATAAATATAATCATACAGCTATTAAAAACTTTTTGAAGGAACTATATTTGGGTAATATCTTGCAAAATAAACCCGCAACTGGCACAACTTATTATGAAAACAGCACTGGTACTATCCGGCGGTGGGGCAAAGGGTGCATTTCAAGCCGGAGCGCTGCAGGTATTAGCCGAGCACGGGATAAAATACCAAAGCATAGCCGGCGTTTCTGTGGGGGCGCTCAATGGAGTGATGGTAGCTGCTAATAAGCTTGCTAGGCTGACTCAAATATGGGAAACCATAACGCAAGATCAAGTATATACCAAACGCTCGCTGCCATGGCTTGCCTTGCAATATCTGGGTCATAAAATTGGGATCGCGCAACCGCCTCAATCTATCTATTCTAATGATCCGTTGTATGAGTTGTTAAAAGCCGAATTATCGAATATTACATTAGAGGTACCTTTGTCGGTAGGGCGCGTAAATCTGCAAACTGGTGATTATATCCACGCCATTAACCCGTCTGCGCCTTATTTTTTGGAAATAATATTAGCCTCAACGGCAATTCCGGTGATTTGGAAGCCAGTAGATATTGAAGGAAACTTGTTTGTTGATGGCGGAATCCGAAATACGACACCGCTTAAAGATGCTATCAGAACCAATCCCGACCGCATTATTGTCATCACCAACGGACCGCTTGATGCATTTGCAACCAATCCGACCATCAATGATATCGTAGACATTGCCGAACGTTCGCTGGACATCATGCTTGATGAAATTTTCCGCGAGGACCTGAAGCGCTGCCAGCAAATTAATCGCCTGGTACAACAGGCTGAAGAAAAAGGCGTTACGCTTTATTCAAAAAATGGCCGCCGGCTGCAACATTACGAAATTATCACCATAGCGCCACCGGAACCGCTGGGAAGCGCGCTTGATTTCGGGCGAAAACGACTTGATCAGCTTTTAGAAAAGGGTAGAGAAGAAGCTAAAAAAGTTCTGCAAAACAGACTTTAGTTAAGATTGCCATTTGAAGAACCCCGCTTATCGGCGAAAAATTGCTTTAGAATCCATTCGCAATCCTGCTCCAGCACGCCTTGAATTACTTCTACCTGATGATTCAGTTTATTATTTGTGGAAAGGTTGAAAATAGATCCACAGGCACCTGATTTTGGATCAGATGCGCCGAACACAATGCGATCAATCTTGGACCACACCAGCGCACCTGCACACATGGGGCAAGGTTCCAGGGTTACATAGAGCGTGCAGTCTTCAAGATATTTATTCTCCAAGGTGGCGCTGGCCGCTGAAATAGCAATCATTTCGGCATGGGCCGTAGCATCTTTCAAGAGCTCAGTTTGATTATAACCGCGGCCCACAATGCGATTATCTTTAACAATAATAGCACCAATAGGAATTTCGCCGGCGTCTTTGGCATCCTCAGCAAGTGTAAACGCATGGCGCATAAATTGCTGATGCTGCTGCAATGATGACGTTGAGTCCATTTGTATCCTTTAATTTGTAACAGAAATGAAACTAAAATCTTTATTTAACCGCCCATTTGCAATCATAAAATGCAGGATTCGTTGTTGCGTACATACAGGATAAATAGCTATACTCCCGTCGCTAAATCAACAATAGTTTTATTTATGGAACCCGTTAAACAGAGCATTTTAGAGTATCTTAAAGACAGTATCCGCAACATTCCCAACTTTCCAAAAGAGGGTATTCAGTACAAAGACATCACTACGCTGCTAAAAGATCCCGATGCGCTGCAACTTACATCCGATTTGCTTAAGCGGCCTTTTATCGATCAGGATATTGATTGCGTAGTTGGGCTTGAATCTCGTGGATTTCTATTTGGACCCCGGCTGGCACAGGATTTAAACGCAGGATTTGTGCCCATCCGCAAGCCGGGAAAATTGCCCGCTAAAACGCTGGAAGTAACATATGAACTAGAGTACGGAGAAGATATTCTCGAAATACACGTCGATGCTATCAGCCAGGGGGATCGGGTTATTATTCATGACGATTTGATCGCCACCGGGGGCTCAGCTCAAGCCGCTACCGAGCTTGTGGCAAAGCTGGGCGGCACTATTGTGGGGTATTCGTTTATTACGGAGCTTGAAGCACTGGGAGGGCGTCAAAAATTGCTGAAAAACGCCATTGTTGATACCCTCATTATGCTATAGAAGCAGTCTTACCCATAAATTAAAACCTAATTTTTAGAATCAAGATTTTCCATTTTTAGTTTTCGTATTTCACTGGGCGACAGAGACCTGTCGGAGTTATATAAGGCTTCTTCCCAAGAGCCGTAAACAGGATTAGGCAGTACAAACCACTGCGTTCCAAACCGGTCGCGATGTTTTTCAACCAGCTGTTTTCGTTCTCCAAGATTTAAGCCTTCGGTAGGTACAAAATCGTTCAGGTTATCACCAAAAAGCATGACAATACGATAATTGGTAGAAAGGTATTTTCGCCGATTTACTTTTTCCGATGTCCATTCTTGGCGCTCATTTTTAGTAAGCAATACGTCAGTATTTTCTTTCATCGGAAAGCCCAGTTTCTCGAGATTATCGCGCGTGGCTTCTTCAACAGAGGCATCGCGGTTGGTGAGATAAAAAACGGTTATGCCTTTAGCCGCAGCTTCCTTTGCAAATGAAAGAGCACCGGCAATAGGGTCGGCTTTTTCTTCGCGCACCCAGCTGTTCCAGCGCTCTTCATTATACGTTTTATTTTGCTTGATGAGCCGTGCCTGGAAAGGAGAATTGTCGAGCACTGTTTCGTCAACATCCATAATGATAGCAGGAGGGAGACTGCGATACTGATTGTCTTCCTGTTCCACGGAAGCAGTCCATGAATTAACGCTGAGCGCGTTATTTAGCTGGGCTGAAGCCGAGCGGTAAACAGTAGTCGTAAGAGCATCAAACTCGGCGGAGGTTTGCACCCAAAGGGTAGCGCTGGTGGTAGGATCATCTGTAATTTGCTTTGATGATGAACAACCGACAAAAATAACGGCTGCGGCGAATAAACAAATGAATTTTTGGGGACTTCTAAGTACTGATTGGGAATATATCATACTTCCTTTTATGGATTAATATTTGGACCGAAAAATCAAAACATCAAGATAATAAAAAATGATACCGGCCTTAAAAAATCTTATACTTAAGTTCTTCAAAATTAAACGCAATGCGCATGGCTGAAGAGCAAACAAAGCAGTCATTAAAAATTATTGGGCGACTGGAAAAGGTCGATATTCCAGCGTGGGATCTTTACGAGCTTGATGCAAAAATAGATACCGGAGCGTACACATCTAGTTTGCACTGCCACCATATTGAAACCAATGAAACAAAAGACGAACCGACTGTCCGTTTTAACCTGCTGGACCCTTCTCACGAAGCCTACAACGAAAAGCTATTTGAGCTGCCCATTTATAAATCAAAAAAAGTAAAAAGCTCGAACGGACAAACAGAAGAACGAATTATTGTAAAAACCTCACTCGTATTGGCCGGACGAACACTGGAAGCGGAACTCTCGCTAACCGATCGCTCAGAAATGCGGTATCCGCTGCTAATTGGCCGAAAATTATTAAAAGGGCGCTTTATAGTTGATGTGAGTCAAAAATATCATTGAAATTTAACCCAGGAGTATCATTATGCATATTGTAGTTTTATCACGAAACTCCAGCCTCTATTCAACCTCACGACTTGTTGAGGCCATCGAAGAATCCGGCAATAAGGCCACTGTGCTAGATCATTTAAAATGCGATATTGTCAGTGAAGAAGATAACCCCTGCATTTATTACCGCGGCACTAAAGTTACGGATGTGGATGCCATTATTCCTCGCATTGGTTCATCGGTAACATTTTATGGATCGGCCGTAGTGCGGCAATTTGAAATGATGAAGATATTTTCAGCCGTAGAATCGCAAGCTCTGGTCCGCTCTCGCGATAAACTGCGCAGCCTGCAAATTTTAGCTCGATCTGGAGTTGGAATGCCCAAAACCGTGTTCACAAATTACTCCCGAGAGGTTGGAAAAATTATTGACAGTGTAGGCGGCACGCCACTTATTGTGAAGCTTCTGGAAGGAACGCAGGGCGTAGGCGTAGTACTTGCACCCACTCGTAAAGCGGCAGAATCAATTATCCAGGCCTTTCACAGCATGAAGGCACGGGTAATAGTGCAAGAATTTATTCAAGAGGCTAAAGGGGAAGATATCCGCGCATTTGTGGTAAACGGAAAAGTGATTGGTGCAATGAAACGGAAGGGTAAAGAGGGCGAATTTCGATCGAATCTGCACCGGGGCGGCAGTGGTGAGCTAATCAAACTTTCAAAGAAAGAACGCCATGCGGCATTAATTGCGGCTCGCTCTATGGGGCTTTCCATTGCAGGCGTTGACCTGTTACAGTCCGACCGTGGACCGCTGGTGCTGGAAGTTAATTCATCACCCGGCCTGCAGGGCATAGAAAATGCCACTAAAAAAGATATTGCAGGTATTATTGTCGATTTTGTGATTAATAAAGTGAAAAATAAGCAATCAAAGAAAAATTCACGGAAGAAGATAAAGAGCGATGCCTGAATTTATTTCTATTAACGGCCAGGACATTGGCTTTGGGGAACAACAAGAAATATTATTAAACATCGCTCGGCTGCCCACTTATACGCCTATAGACCTTTCTGTGAGTGTGTTCAGAGGTGAAGAAGACGGTCCAGTTCTTCTGCTGACCGGAGGGCTGCACGGTGATGAAATAAACGGCGTTGAAATTATTCGCCGCATGATTCAAAAAGAATTGGCAATACCCGAAAAAGGGACCGTTATTGCCATTCCACTGGTCAATATTTATGGTTTTATACAGAAACAGCGCGATTTACCCGACGGCAAAGACATTAACCGTAGTTTTCCCGGTAGCAAAAATGGATCACTTGCACGACTGGTATCGCACACATTAATGAAAAAAGTTTTTCCTCATATAGATTATGGGATTGACTATCATACCGGGGGTAATTCCAGATCTAACTATCCTCAAATCCGGTGCGTACTTAAGGTAAAAGAAAACAGGAAGTTAGCTGATGCATTTGCTGCACCTATCACTGTTAACTCTTCCTTAATTGATAGCTCTTTTCGAAAAGCTGCCCACAAAAACAACAAACAAGTACTTGTATTTGAAACAGGAGAAGCCCACCGGTTTGACCAGTTTGGCATTCAAGAGGGGATAGACGGCACGTTGCGTTTAATGAAGCACCTTGGAATGCGTTCTGAGGCTCCCGAGCCGAATGATACCGACATATATGAGAAATCGACATGGGTACGAGCCCGTTATGCAGGCCTTTTTCAGCAAAAAACTCCGCTGGGCGAAGAAGTGAAAAAACGGCAGGTTTTAGGCCATATTAGTGATCCTTTTGGGAATGAATGGTTTAAGGTTGTGAGTCCGCAAAACGGCCGCATTATTGCTATCAATAACGCACCGGTGGTGCACAAAGGTGACGCACTACTTCATATAGCTTATAACAAATAAATTTCAGCTCAATGCAACACGATTTAATTTTCCACATTGTTGACAAAAAACAATTCAAGCAGTTAGAAAATGATGGAGAATATCAACCTGAATCCCTTGAGCAGGAAGGTTTTATCCATTGCTCAACGGGCGATCAAATTAATGATACTGCTAATCGTATATTCTCTAACAAACGCCATCTTTTTTTATTGATTATTGATACCAAGCGGGTTGAAAATGAAATCAAATATGAACTGGATGAAGAGCTGGGCGAAAAGTTTCCGCACATTTATGGTCCATTAAATACAAATGCCATTTTGGATAGGATTTCATTAAATCCCGACAAAAAAGGAAATTTTGACCTCGAATTTACATCGGACTAATGGATACTGTAAGCCGTGCTTTAGACCACGTTACTGCTGCTGCAAAGGTACCTTCATTCAGCAGTTACGAAGAAAGGCTACATCCTTATGTGCACAATGTATTTAGTGATATTTCCGGGGCTCATATTATCCATGTACCGGGTAATAATATTGTTTATAAAATTAGCAGTACTTCCTCCAACTCAACAATAGCTTTAACTGCGCACTTAGACAAGATAAACCATTATGGCAACGATTATCCAAGCCGATTACCAGTTGAGGTTACTTCTCGATATATAGAAGGAGCCATGGATAATTCCATAGGCGTTGGTACGCTATTGACTATGGCTGAACTTACCGAGCATATCTCAATGCCAAACCTTCTGTTTTTTTTCTCCGAAATGGAAGAAAAGAAAGGCTTAAAAGAGCATCCCGAATTGCTAAAGAATAATGGTGAAGGTTATGAGTCTGGTATGGGTGCACTTGCTATTGCAAGTACATGCCTGGAGAAAGGCTTCATACCCGATGAAATTATTACTGTTGATACCACGCCGCTCTTTAAGGGCGACCCAGGCATTGCACTATATTCAAAGCATTGGGAGCTCAATGAGCTTGATGCCGGCAAAGAATTAAAAGAAAAAACAAATATCGTTCGCCAGGATTTTAAAGCTATTTATCAGAATATTAAATTCGCGAATAATACAAATGACTACCTACATTACGGCCAAAGCTTTAATGAGTCTGGCCAATATGTTGTACCATCAGTAGCACTCGAACCCTCAATATTTCCATATCATCAAAAAGGAGAGCGCGTGTTTATTGATGATCTATCTCGCGTACTCAGCATTTTAAAGGAGTACCTTCAGCTCAGAATTTAGGATTGGCAGAATGAGTTTTGCGAATGTAGGTTAAAATAATTCAATTTTTGTCCAATAGAGCAAAACTACTCCATATAGAGTAAAATTCAACAGGGTAAACCATGGGGCAGTTTCCGATCGGCCCTTAGAACGTAAATTTAAATTTAATACCCATTTAAATATCACAGAGCCAGATTATTGAAGATAATCTAAAAAAATTGCACTAAGACGTACTGATTATTGCTACAAAACGATTATATAGCACGAACTATTACAAGATAAATCTTCATTTATAATTCTAGATGCTCCAGCAGTATTCTCGAATTTCTTCTTTATTATTTCAACAAAACCAGACTAATGAAACTAATATCCGATGCTTCAATTTAAAACAGGAAACAAAA
>NNSL01000430.1 GCA_003123965.1 Balneolaceae bacterium SMO_bin1 | reverse complement strand
TTTTTTCGAACCCAAGTTATTTAGCATGAACACGCTCCCATTCCGCATCCTGCTCTTTACAATTATTGCTCTTGGAGCCGGTTTGCTCACCGCTTGCAGTTCTACTTGGGATGACGCCCAAGAGGCCGATACGTATCAGGCCTACCAATCGTATATCAACGATAATCCGGACGGTGAACATATTGAAACCGCCCGCCAACGAGCCGACAGCCTCTACTGGCAGTCCATAAAGGATGATACGACCACTGCCGCTTTTCAAAACTACCTTGACAAGTTTCCTAATGGGGAATATCATGCCGAAGCCCAGGCTCAAATACGGCAGCCTGTAGCTACCAGAGCACGCGTTACGGGATCTAATGTGATCATCAGAAGCGATCACACTACCGAATCTCCGTCGGCAGGCGTAGTGGCCAGAGAAGGGACCGAGGTAGAAATTCTTGAACGTTACTTTACCTCCGGCAGCAGCGAAGCCCTGCTTAAAAACAACACGGTGATTAATTCAAATGGCCGTCGCATCCAGGTATCATCCGGCAAGGCCCTCCGCATTCTGGAGGATCAAGGCGATTCAGTTCGCGTATCATTGTCGACAAGGGCAGCGGGCAGAGTGGAAACCACGATCTCAAAAGTGGACGTTGAGGCGATGGGAGATCAGCAGTGGTACAAAATTCGCACGCGTGACGATATTACCGGCTGGATATACGGAAAATTTATAGAAGAGCTATAGTCTCAAACAACTTTACAAATTACTCAATTATCTATGCGAACTGTTCTTTTAATACTTATTGGCCTAACTTTTCTTGGATGCAATTCCAATCAAAATTCATCAACCGAAAACCGGCGCACCGAGGCAGCTTCTCAAACTGATTCCCTAAATGTGGATGTAACCAGCAACTTTGTAACAGGGCAGTTTGATTTCCGCTCGCACGAAGATTTTACCGAAATAACATCGCAGCATGGTTATGACGACATTTACCTGCAACAAGAAACCTATAAGGCATTTAAGAAGATGTTTGAGGCCGCTCAAAAAGATGGCATTTCGCTTACCATCATTTCAGGAACACGAAATTTTGCTGCTCAAAAGTCTATCTGGGATCGAAAATGGCAGAACTCTGAAGCAGATTCTGCATTAGCTAAGGCTATGGAGATTTTGGAATACAGCTCTATGCCCATGACATCCCGCCATCACTGGGGAACCGATATTGATATCAACGACCTTAACAATAGTTACTTTGAAAGCGGACAAGGCCAAAAGGAGTACGAATGGCTGAAAGCGAACGCCAATGAGTTTGGTTTTTATCAACCGTATACTAACAAGAGCTTAAATGGGCGCATGGGGTACAACGAAGAAAAGTGGCACTGGTCGTACATGCCGCTGGCCGGACCCTATCTGGCCTACTATAACCGCCACGTCACAAACAGCGACATTTCGGGTTTTGAAGGATCACAGCTGGCGGATGACATTGATATGGTGGGAAATTACGTTAATGGTGTTTCGCAAAAAATTAAAAACTATGAATGGTAAAGTGTGATGGTGCTACCTTCATAGATACCGGAATAAATATTGAATAGCACTACTTTTATTTTTTACGTACCACCTTCACGATGCATAGGTTGTTGCTCTGCAATGTATCGCAAGCCATTAAGCGTTAAGTTGGGCTCAACAAAATCAAAGTGATTCGTACGCGGGGCAAACAGCGAAACCAGTCCACCTGTTGCAACTGCAGGTGCGTTACCAAGCTCTTTTTTCATGCGATCGATAAGCCCTTCTACCATGCACAAATGGCCCATTACTAAACCTGCCTGCATGGCTTCTACTGTGTTTTTGCCCATAGGCGATGATGGTATTTCCAAGGGGATATCCTGCAATTGGGCCGTTTTTCCGACAAGCGATTCCACCGATACTTTCAGGCCCGCGCAAATAGCCACGCCGCCAAGCACGCCGGGGTTTTCTACCGCCATAACCGTAGTAGCTGTACCGAAGTCCACCACAATACATGTATCGTTAATTAACGCATAAGCGCCTGCCGCATCGGCAATTAAATCGGTGCCTACACGCTCGGGATGATCGGCGGCCAGCCTGATTCCCGTTTCGGTTTTGGAGCTTAAAATTATGGGTTCAACTTTAAATACAGTTGATAAAGCTTCACTTATGGGACCGGTAACCGGCGGCACCACACTACTGATAATAATGGTATCAATGAGTGAGATATTTACAGAAGAGTGGTTCAGCAATTGTTTGAAACGCTTTTGATAGCTTTTTTTATTAAGCACCGGGTGGGTATCAATGCGAGGCAGCGTCATCCAATTGCTTCCATCCCAAACGCCCGTTACAATATTACTGTTTCCAACATCGACCGCTAGCAGCATACTTTTTTAAATTAACTGTGAAGATTTATTAGAAACTGATAAAGTATAAAATTTTACTTTTCCATTTGTAAAAAACCACTCTATATACTAATTATAGGCGCTCTACGAGAAAAACAGGTACAGCATGACATCATCAAATCAGCTAAAACAGCTTTTTCGATACGATTTCTGGGCAAACCAGCAGATTGCTTCGGTTCTTAATAACCAAGAAGCAAAGCTACCGCAAGAAGCTGCCGACATGTTTGCGCATATTCGTGCATCTCAGCAGATGTGGTATCGGCGTATCCAAAGCGGACCGACTTCCGAAATCACGCTCTGGCCGGAAAACTCCGCGCCGGAAGTAAACATCAGCGCCCTAAAAGAGCTGCAGCCTCAATGGGCCAATTTACTTCAGCAGAGCGAAAACAAGCTTGATCAACCTATTACTTACACCAATTCCAAAGGGCAGCAGTTTAGCAATCGGCTGGGCGGCATTCTGCACCACATAATAATTCACGGGCAGCACCATCGTGCCCAAATAGCCCGCCTTATGCGTGAGCAGCAAATAGACCCGCCGAGTACCGACTTTATTTTTTATCTTCGGCAGGCAAATAATTAATCACCCCAACAACAAACGAGGAACGCATTCTGGAAACTTTAGAACAGATTTTAGCCGCTTTTTCAAGTTTTATGTGGGGCTGGCCCCTGGTAATTTTGCTGGGTTTTGGCGGGCTCTTCTTTCTCATTTACTCTGAATTTACGCCCTTTCGTTATTTTAAGCACGCCATTGATGTGCTACGGGGTCGATATGACGATCCGGATGATCCGGGCGATATCAGCCATTTTGAGGCCCTGGCCAGTGCGCTTGCCGCTACGGTAGGCCTCGGCAATATCAGCGGTGTGGCAGTGGCCATTGCCATGGGCGGGCCCGGCGCTGTTTTCTGGATGTGGGTAAGCGCATTTATGGGGATTGCCACAAAGTTTTTCACCTGTACGCTTTCCATCATGTATCGCGGGCGCGATAGCGAGGGTGACATTCAGGGCGGTACCATGTATATGATTACCGAAGGCCTTGGCAAAAAGTGGAGGCCCTTCGCCATTGTGTTTTCCGTAGCGGGCCTTTTTGGTGCACTGCCTATTTTCCAGGCCAATCAGCTTACCGCCGTACTCCGCGATGTCATCTATATTCCCAACGGCTGGGTTACCGAACAGGCACACTTTATGGGTGATTTTATTACCGGAATCGTTATACTGATTATCGTTTCGCTCGTTATTTTTGGAGGTATTAAACGCATTGGTAAAGTGGCCGCAAAAATGGTCCCCGCCATGGTAGTGCTTTACGTAGGTGTTGTCCTCGTTATTTTAGCCGTGCATATTGATGTGCTTCCCTACTACCTCAAACTTATTGTAGTTGATGCATTTACGGCCGAATCAGCCATGGGCGGCGCACTCGGTTCTCTCATCGTTGTCGGGTTCAAGCGAGCTGCATTCAGTAATGAGGCCGGTATTGGTACGGCCACGCTGGCTCACGGAGCTGCCAAAACCAAAGAGCCGGTACGCGAAGGCTTAGTTGCCATGCTTGGCCCTGCTATTGACACGCTCATTGTCTGTACAATGACGGCCCTGGCCATTCTGGTTACCGGCGTTTGGAGAACAGGCGACGAAAACGGTATCACCCTGACGGCCGCTGCATTCCAGGAAGCACTGGGCGTTGCAGGCCCTACGGTGCTGGTAATCTGTGTAACTGTATTCGCTTTTAGCTCGCTGTTCACCTATGCCTATTACGGTACCAAATGCCTTGGGTTTATCATCGGGGCCGACAAACAGTATCTGTACAATTATTTTTACGTAGGATCAATTATTCTGGGTGCGGTTACCACTATTACCTCCGTGATTAATCTCATCGACGGTATGTTTGCCATCATGGCTATTCCAACAGTTACAACCGCCCTGCTGCTGTCGCCGAAAGTAAAAGCAGCAGCCAAAGATTATTTTTCTCGGCTCGATACATTTAAAGTATATAAATGATTCGTTCTCATTGGGTTACGCAAAATGTAATCGGCGTGGATTTTTTTGCCGAAATGAAATTTTTCACACAATACTCTCTGTTCTCTAACGTATATGTTATTCAATAGATGATGTGTGTGAAATAAGAGATGAAAACCCAATACATAGTAGCTTTCTAAGCATAAGCTGAATTCTCTTATTACCCCGCCCTCGGCTGCAAGGCCGGGGGCTTTTTTATTTGGGTGAATTGCAGAGCCGAATCCGTTATATTGCCAAAAATCTGATGTAAACTACTCCTATGGCAGACGATCTTATCATCGGTATTGATCCCGGCTCGCGTAATACCGGCTACGCTGTGCTTGCTCGCGAAAGCGGCACCCTTGTGGCCCGCCGCTGTGATGTCATTTCCATTGCTCACCTTGATGATCATGCCGACCGCCTGCAATTTATATTCGAAAAAGTTTCTGAGCTGGTCCAGTCATTTCAACCCCAGTCGTGTGCGGTAGAAACCCCCGTTTATGGGGTCGATCCGCTGGCTATGCTTAAACTGGGCCGAGCCCAAGCAGCAGCTATGCTGGCCATTACCGATAATGGAATCCCAGTAACCGAATATTATCCCAAAAAAGTAAAGAAGTCGATTACCGGCAACGGCAACGCCAGCAAAAAACAAGTGGCTTTTATGCTGCGGAAAATGGTTTCGCTGCCTGATGAGAAACTCTCCGAAGATGCCACCGATGCGTTGGCCGTGGCTTGGTGCCACATGATGAAACAGAACGGTATCGGCAGCCGCCAGATGAATTCCAGCAGCCAGCCCAATAGCAAAAAATCATCGAGCTGGAGTGATTTTGTGAAAAATAACCCCGACCGCGTAAAAGATTAATATCCCTCTATGATTGCATACCTGAACGGTACGCTTGCCCTCAAAACCGCTGAACGCATTATTATTGATGTTCATGATATCGGCTATGAAGTTGAAATATCTTCACAAACCTATCAGCAGCTCCCCGCCGAAGGCAAGGAACTAAAACTGCTGATTTATCATCACTTTACTGATAACGACCAGCGCCTGTTTGGCTTTTATACCAAAGATGAAAAACAGCTATTTGAGCTGCTGATTACCGTAAAAGGCGTTGGTCCAAAGCTTGGGCTTACCATCCTATCGGGGCTGCCCGCCAACCAGATTATAGACGCCATTCTGCAGTCCGACAAAAGCGCGCTTACAAATATCACGGGTATCGGTAAAAAAACGGCCCAGCGCATGATTCTGGAGCTCACCGACAAGATGGAAGAGGTAGCCGTGCATGCTCCCGGTGGAAAAGGAGGCGCAGCGATTTCAGGCAATATGCGCGATGAAGCCGTATCGGCGCTGCAGTCGCTGGGTATTAAAAAGCAAGACGCCCAAAAAGCCGTACAAGCTGCCGGCAGCGCCATGGATGGCGACCCCAATGTGGAACAGTTGGTTAAAAAAGCGCTCTCGCGGCTCAATAAATAACAATTATTTAACGCGGCGCGGTTTAATTTCAGGTGGCAGGTTTGTACTATAACCAATCTAACGTTTCAGCGATTTTTTACTATTTTATTATAACCTTCAACTAACCTACTGCCCGTGTCCAGCAAGCAAACCATCCTCGTTGTTGATGACGAACAAGACCTTCTTGACCTGATTGAGTACAACCTTAAAAAAGAGGATTTCGATGTCCTTAAGGCTGAAGACGGTAAAGAAGGCATTCAAATGGCGCGCGAGCATTCGCCCGATCTCATTTTGCTCGACATTATGATGCCCAAAATGGATGGACTGGAAGCCGTTGAGGTTATTCGTGATGACGAAGAGCTCAAGCATATTCCGGTCATCTTTTTAACCGCACGGGGCGATGAAAAAACTGAGGTTGAAGGGCTCGACAAAGGCGGCGACGATTACATCACCAAACCCATTAGTACCACCAAGCTTATTTCGCGCATTAAAGCTGTAATGCGCCGCTTCGAGGAAACCGAAGAGCCCAACCGCATTGAGGTGCACGATCTTGCCATCGACAAAGACCGTTATATTGTTACCCAGGGTGAGGGTGACGATGCCGAGGAGTTTCAGCTGCCACGCAAAGAATTTGAGCTGCTCTATTTTCTGGCCAGCCGCAAAGGCAAAGTTATGGATCGTCAAACGCTGCTCAATCATGTTTGGGGCGATAATGTCTATGTTGTTGATCGAACGGTTGACGTGCACGTGCGCAAAATTCGCGAAAAGCTGGGTGATGAATATATCGAAACCGTAAAAGGCGTCGGATATCGCTTTAAAAAATGAAGAAACAACCTTTCGACCGAAATTCTCGGCTTGCATTCCGCACGGCATCGGTATCGGCCCTGCTGATTGGCGGAATCTGCGGTATTGCCTTCTATTTCATTTTTGCCCTCACAATTCTCCAGGCCGCGTTAATTGCGGCGGGCCTGTTGCTGCTTTCTTTTGGTGTAGTTTACACCATCACCTATCGTTTTCAATTCAGACGGCTCGAAACACTGAACCGTATTACCCGAAATATTTCGAGCAAGCGGTTTGAAGACTACGATAATCTTGCCACCCATGGCAAAGATGAACTCGATTACCTCATCAAACAATCCATCCGGGCCAGCAAAACCGTAGAGCGCGAAATCCAGCGGCTCAACCGTATTGAAAACTACCGCAAGGAGTTTATTGGTGATATTTCGCACGAGCTTAAAACGCCCATTTTTGCCATCCAGGGATTTATTGAAACGCTGCTGAACGGGGCCATTGATGATCCCGAGGTTAACCGCAAATTTCTGAAAAAAGCCATGCGAAATGTAAACCGGCTGACCTATCTGACCAAAGATCTAATGGAAATTTCGAAGCTTGAAACCGGCGAACTAAAATCGGAGGTGCAGGATATTTATCTTCGGGATGTGGTAATGGACGTAGTAGACAGCCTGCAGTACAAGGCGGAAAAGGAAAAAATTAAGATTATAACCGAAGATTTCGACAAAAATATTCTCGTCAGTGCCGACCGTAACCAAATTAAGCAGGTGCTCATCAATCTCATCGAAAATGCCATTAAATATAACAAGCCGGGCGGAACGGTAACCGTGGGCGCCAAACCATTTTCTGAAGACGAGGAACGCATGCTCGTTTATGTTCAGGACACCGGCATCGGAATAGATCAAAAATATATAGAACGCGTGACGGAACGCTTTTTCCGCGTTGACAAATCGCGCTCACGCGAAAAAGGCGGCACCGGCCTGGGATTGGCTATTGTAAAACACATTATGGAAGCCCATAACGAAGAATTTTTTATCGAAAGCACACCAAATGTTGGTTCAACATTTAGCTTTACCCTCACCAAAGTTGAGCGAACAACCGTTTCGGTTTAATTTTGGATGGGAGTACAGGATGAGCCGTTAATTATTTATCTTTTCAGGAACCTTACTCATTATATTTTTCACGCATCAATTTAATATATGCTACATGCCGTAATTATGGCCGGTGGATCCGGCACTCGTTTTTGGCCGAAAAGTACACGCGAACACCCCAAACAATTCCTGTCGCTATTTGGTGATGAAACCATGCTGCAGACCACCGTTCGCCGCATTGAGTCACTCATTCCAGCCGAACGCGTTTGGGTCATCACCAATGAACGGTACGTTGACCTGGTGCAAAAGCAATTGCCTGATGTACCCGCCCAAAATATTATTGGTGAACCGGTAGCCAAAAATACGGCTCCTTGCGTGGCTGCTGCCTCCGCATTAATTGAACAGCAGGATGAAGATGCTACCATGGCCGTGCTCCCGGCCGACCATCTTATCGCCGAACCTGAAGCCTTTGTCTCGGTTTTACAGGCGGGCGCACAAAAAGCAAAGCAATCTGAGGCGTTGGTCACTATTGGCATCAAACCCACCCGCCCCGAAACTGGGTATGGCTATATTGAATTCGATAAAGAATCTGGTGAAGAAGTGGACGGCCACGAAGTAAGGCGTGTAAAGCAGTTCCGCGAGAAGCCCGATATAACCACCGCACGGCAGTTTATTTATGCCAGCCGATTTCTCTGGAACAGCGGCATGTTTATCTGGACCGCCTCCACCATTTCCAGCCAATTCCAGAAGCATCAGCCCGAAATTTACAGCGCCTTGGAAGAAATGAAAGGCAAACTTCCCGATTCAACCGAAACAGCTATACACAATTTCTACCATGCCTGCCCGTCTATCTCTATTGACTATGGCATTATGGAAAAAACCGATAATGTTTTTGTTATTCCCGGTGATTTTGGATGGAATGATGTGGGAAGCTGGAAAGCCTTATACGAACTTGGCGACAAAGACGAAAATGAAACCGTAGTCCGCGCCGACCAATACGTAACCGAAGAATCTTCCGGCAACTTAGTACACAGCGAGAATGGGAAAATTATTGCCCTTGTTGGTGTGGAAAATCTGGCGGTGGTTGAGACCGAAAATGCCATTTTAGTGTGCAATTTGGATAAAGCGCAGGGCGTAAAGCAAATTGTGAATAAACTGAAAGAAAGCGACGACAAGCAGGAGTTTATGTAACTTCTGGGCTCACTTTTCTTTGAGGCGTGCAATTTTCCTGCGTATTTCGTCTCGATTTTTCCCTGCCAGCATCCACTTTGGCAGGCGGCTTTGCAGGCTCTGGTTGCTCCAGCCATATTCGTCTCGCTGGCGTTCACGCAGTTTATCGCTGATGTAAACACCATAAAATTGCAGGTGCTGCCGATTGTAGGCCCAAAGGATATGGCCACAACAGGCTGCTTGATACCACAGTGAATAACCAAAGTAGGGATCAGTAGCACCGTACATATGCACCACATTATTTTTTAATCGCATATTCCCAGTCGCGTGAACTCCTAAGCGGCCATTCCATTCCTTCATGTATCCACACTCCAGGCACGCAAACCGCGGTGCAGATCCCTCTTGCCCTCGTTTTATCACAGCATGCTTTTCGCACTGCGGGCAATGCACATCTACATAGTTGATAAAATCTGCTAGATAGGTCTTGTCAAATTTCATTAGATAACTCGGCTATATTGTAACGGTAAGCTGGTCGTAGGCAAGCTGCACGTGATCGGGTAAGCGCCGGTTACTTTCAGCGTGATTTACAAAGCCGTTCATATGCACTAGGTATGTTTGCGGAATGCCCAGCTCCTCCGCCACTTCTACGGCTTGCGGAATTGTCATATGCGTAGGATGATCCGGCTCCCATCGCAGCCCATCCAGCACCAGCAATTTGGATCCTTTTATACGTTCTCGGGTCTCAGGGGGGATATGTTTCACATCACTGAAATAGGAAATATCATTCACGCGAAAGCCCAAAACATTTACCTCACCGTGCTTGGCTGGCAATGGGGTGATGGTCACGTCCTGAAATGATACTGGAGATGCAATAGCTTGCAAATCCAGATCTGCGGCCCCAGGGTAGCGGTCTTCGCCGAACATATAATCAAACCGTCTCCGGATGGCTGCCAGCCCTTCTTGGGTTGAATATACGGGCATCCGCTGGTTTTGCTTGTAGCAGAACGGGCGCAGATCATCAAGCCCCGCAATGTGATCCATGTGTTCATGAGTAATTAAGACCAAATCGATGTGGCTGAGTCCTGCACGCAGTGTTTGAAGGCGAAATTCAGGACCGGTATCAATTACAATAGAGGTTTCTTCTGTTTGCAGCCACGCCGAGCATCGCCAACGGGTATTGCGCGGATCGGGTGTTATCTGCTCGCGGCCAAAACCGCCGGCAATGGGTACGCCCATTGATGTACCGGTTCCAAGAAAGGTAAGCTTCATTAATAATCCCCGGTTTCGGTGTAAGATTCTTCCGGCTCATCAAATTTTTCGAAACGGTGCCACAGGGCTTGCAATTCTTTTCGCACCGCCGGCTTGATGTACATATCGCGCAGTTCATCCTTTGTTCAGTACGCGGGCAAGCAGACCCACCTGTTGCTCAATGGGCCTTTTTTTGTTGATGACGACCAGTTTATCGCCCTCTACCACACAGTGATCACTCCGAAATGTACCCCGTTCTTTGCGTATGGTATACCCTGCGCGCTCAACCAGCTCTTCTAATTCTATAAATAGTTTGTTCGACTTCATTAAAATGTAATTCCAATTAAAAAACGATGCGCCGTACTTTTATAATCAAGCAGTTCCTCGTTGATATCATAGTCGCGCAAATCATAATCATAGCCAAGGCTGAGCCCGGCGGTGCCAAACAGGCGATCGAAATATAAGCGGCCGCCGCCCACTAATCCAAATAAGGTGCCGTCGGCGTTTCGCTCGCGAAATGAGAACGAATAGCCGTAACTGGGAATGATATTGGCCCGAAGGCGAAACTGGCTGCCCAACCGTGCGTACAAGGCCAGTCCGGCGCCAACGCCAAATGTACCCTGCTGAAATTCCGTTGCCCTGGCCAAAATAATATCATCATTGGAAACGCGGGTGTATGTAGTTTGCAGTTGCAAGGGTATGGTGGCAATAGCCGGGCCAGCTTGAAAAATGGGTACGTCATATCCAGCCCTAATTCCCCCATCGAAATAGGAGCGATCATTCAGACCTGTAAAATCGCCGCCCGTGGCCAGTTCAAAGGTGAGGCCCGGCCCGTCAACCATCAAACGAAAGACATTTCCATCAAACGAAAAAGCGCCTGCTCCCTCAAAAGGCAGCGTAGTGCTGCCCTGATATTCAAAGTTAATTGATTCAATACCTCCATAAATTGCATAACCCGGAATGCCGGAAGCACCCGTACCTCGATTATCCTGCGAGAACATTTGCGCCTGCATTAGTGAGGGCTGTGCAAGAATGATCAAAAAAATAATCGGAACCGCAAGAAGTGATCTGGTATGCGTAACGAACAACTTGATATGGTTCATATAAAATGGGTTGATGTCTGTGACGAAGTTACAGTATACCTTAAAACCTGCTTAAATTCTGTGTGAGTACTTTTCCACCCAAACTGTCTGGGAACGCAAGCAGTAGCATTTATGGTTTATTGCAAAGAAGACATACAATATTTTTCGTCTTGGTGAGTTAACATAATGTATCCCTAACATCCCATCACCATCCCGACAAAGGGCCGCAACTGATACTTGCGGTCCTTCATTTATTTTATGTAAGGTATATACGAATTTCCCTCCTTACTGTAAACTTTCGTCGGAATAAAATTAATTAATATTAGGCTTGACAATCGCCTAAGATGGTGGTTATATTTGGAGCTCTTGACGAGAAATTTATCTCGTATTTTATTTACTGATTTTTTT
>NNSL01000383.1 GCA_003123965.1 Balneolaceae bacterium SMO_bin1 | reverse complement strand
TTCTTCTCTGGGGCAAACTATTTACGTACCTGTTTATTCGCACATCTATCAGCAGAATCAACGGACTACCTTTAACCTAACGGCTACCCTCAGCTTTAGAAATACCGATCTTAACCGATCGATTCAGCTTACCGATGTTTTGTATTACGATTCGAACGGCAATTTGGTAAAAAGCTTTGTCGATGATTCAATGACCCTTAAACCATTGGCTTCCACATCGTTTGTGATTGAAGAAGACGATCTGCGGGGCGGTGTGGGAGCTAATTTCATCGTAAAGTGGCAAGCCTCCAATCCTCTTTTCCCTCCTGTTGTTGAAGCCGTGATGATCAGCACCACCCAGCAGCAAGGCATCTCTTTTGTGAGTCACGGCCGTGTGATTGAAGAAAGTGAAAACAGCCCGCAAGAATAATACACCCACCTGTACTTAACATTCGCAAAAAATATTTGCTCCAGGTATTGACTGATAACCCAAATCGCAATATATTAATCGTAAATCTACGATATACGATATTATGGCAATTACCAAAGCACAAGAATTCAACAAAAATCAAATACGAACCGCCGAATTGGCCAAAGCGCTGGGGCATCCCGCACGCATTGCTATTCTGGAAATTTTAGCAAAGCGCCAAGAGTGCATCTGCGGAGACATCACCGAGGAGTTGCCGCTGGCACAATCCACGGTTTCTCAGCACCTCAAAGCCCTTAAAAAGGCCGGCGTCATTAAAGGCCAGGTTGAGGGTGTCAGGGTCTGCTACTGCATCAACGAAGATGCCGCCGCCGAACTCAACGATTTACTCGGCTTATTTATCGACAATATTCAAAACCAAACCTGTTGCTAATACCATGAAAAACACAACGAAAACCTCCGAAGAATTAAAGCAATCCGTAAAAGAAAAATACGCGCAGATCAGCGAACAAAGTCGCGATGAAAATGCTGCCTCCTGCTGCGGAAGCGGTGGTTGCTGCGATACAGTTGACTACTCCGTTTTTGCTGATGATTACTCTGCCGTTGAAGGCTACAATGCTGATGCCGATTTGGGTCTGGGCTGTGGCCTGCCCACGCAGTACGCGCATATCAGCGAGGGCGATACCGTTGTTGACCTGGGATCGGGCGCCGGAAACGACTGCTTTGTGGCACGCCAGGAAACAGGACCTACGGGTCGCGTTATTGGGCTGGATATGACCGAAAAGATGGTGGACAAAGCCAAGAAAAATGCGGCCAAGATCGGCTTTGAGAACGTGGAATTTATGCTCGGTGATATTGAGGATATGCCCCTTGAAGATAATATTGCAGATGTAGTCGTCAGCAATTGCGTGCTCAACCTGGTGCCGGATAAAAACGTCGCATTCGCTGAGACTTTTCGCATCATTAAGCCGGGCGGACATTTCAGCATATCGGATGTCGTTATTCGCGGCGAGCTACCCGATGCCCTGAAAGAAGACGCCGAAATGTACGCCGGATGCGTAGCCGGTGCCATCGACATTGATGACTACTTAGCCATCATAGCCGAAGCGGGGTTTAGAAACATTAAAGTGCAAAAGATGAAGGCCATTCAACTGCCTGATGAAATACTTTCAAGTTATATGAACAGCGACGAAATCGAGCAATTCCGAAACTCTGATACCGGCATTTTCAGCATCACGGTGTACGGAGAAAAACAGGTGTGATCTTAGTAAGTGTCATCCCGAGTTTATTTCGGGATATAAAAAATAATAACGAAGAATAACAGATCCTGAAACAAGTTCAGGATGACACAATTAATATTTTATTCATGAAATCCAACATACTTATCCTATGTACCGGCAACTCCTGTCGAAGCCAGATGGCCCAGGGCTGGATGGAACACTTCGACGCCCAAAACCAACTGCATGTTTACAGTGCCGGCATTGAAACCCACGGCGTTAATCCAAACGCTGTACAAGTGATGCGGGAGGCTGGCGTGGATATCGCTCAACATACCTCGAACCACATGGATGATTACCGGGATATTGATTTCGATTATGTAATCACCGTTTGCGATCACGCACGCGAAAATTGCCCATACTTTCCTGCCGATGCCGAACGCATTCACCGGAACTTCACCGATCCTGCGCAGGCTACCGGTTCTGAGGAAGAAATCCTCGATGAGTTCCGGCGGGTACGTGATGAAATCCAAACATTTAGCGCGCAATTTGTAAATCGCATTTCTAAAGAAAAAACGGCATGAGTTTATTTGAACGCTACCTGACCGTTTGGGTGCTGCTTTGCATCGGGATTGGCATTTTAGTTGGCACCTTTTTTGGTTCACAAATAGAAGTTTTAAGTCAATGGACCCTCTTCCAGGTCAACATTCCCGTAACCATCCTCATCTGGCTGATGATTTACCCCATGATGCTGCAGATCGACTTTGCCTCCCTAAAGGAAATCGGCAAGGCACCCAAAGGCATTGGCTGGACGGTTATCATCAACTGGGCCATCAAGCCGTTTTCCATGGCCTTTTTCGCGTGGCTGTTTTTTGATCAGATTTACGCCGCCTGGCTCAGCCCCGAAATGGCGCAGCAATATATTGCCGGGGCTATTCTGCTGGGCGCCGCACCCTGTACCGCCATGGTTTTTGTGTGGTCGTACCTTTCCGATGGCGATCCCAACTATACGCTCGTACAGGTTTCTGTCAACGATTTGATCATTCTCGTGGCCTTTGTACCCCTGGTGGGACTCCTGCTGGGCATCACCAATATTACCATTCCGTACAATACACTCATTGTCTCTGTGGTAGCTTTTGTGGTGATTCCACTGGTAGCCGGCTATATCACCCATACGGCATTAACTCGTTTAAAAGGTGAAACGTGGTATAAGCAATCGTTTCTGCCTGTATTTGAACCAGTGTCCATCAGTGCATTGTTAATCACCTTAATTCTGCTATTTGCCTACCAAGGTGAACGAATCATAGCGCAGCCATACCACATTTTGATGATTGCCGTGCCCCTGGCGCTGCAGACCTACATTATTTTTGCCATTGCCTGGTATGGGGGAAAATGGATGAACCTGCCTTACCGGGTTTGCGCACCCGGCAGTATGATTGGCGCCAGCAACTTTTTTGAGCTGGCCGTAGCGGTTGCCATTGCCCTGTTTGGTTTAAATTCGGGGGCGGCGTTAGCCACCGTGGTGGGCGTGCTTATTGAGGTGCCCATCATGCTTTCGCTGGTAAAATTTGTGAATAACCGGAGATATGGACTGCCGGCTGAAGAGAAGACTGCCTCGGCGCCGCTGCAGACTGATTCGGTAGAACCTTAGGTTGCAGGCTCTTACAATTTACTCGTTCTTTCAGGCAACAGGTTATCATTAAAAATGCATCACATTAAAAATTAGCGTGCACGAAGAAACAAAAAAAGACTGGAAATCGTCGGCAAAACGAACCGCTTTAGAATGGCTGGGTATATTTGCCGTAATTGCCATACTGTATGCAACCGGCTTACACACCCAGGTTCTGGGCACATTACAGCGAGGGCTTTTGTTTACCGGTTTATTTGATGCGCAGCAAACTGAAGTGGACACCTCCAACGGCCCTTATCTTTCTGCCAGCGATTATGACTTTAGAATGACCGACCCCGATGGCAATATAGTGCAGCTGGCCCAGTTTAAAGGCGACGTGCTTTTCATCAACAACTGGGCATCGTGGTGTGCGCCATGCGTGGCCGAAATGCCAACCATCAAAAGTCTTTATGAGGCCACCCAGAATAATGACAACATTCACTTTTTGTTGATCTCGCAAGATGAAAGCATGCAAAAAGCGGCTCAGTTTATGGAAGGCAAAGATTTTGATATGCCCTACTACGTTCCGGCAACGGCCCTCCCACAAAAATTTAGAACGGCCTATATCCCATCAACATTTGTGGTTTCTTCTGAAGGTCAGATTATTTTCAAAAAAGAGGGAATCGCTGATTACAGTTCCGATTCATTCAAAAACTGGATCATCGAACTCGCAGAGCAGTGATCTAGAACCAACGCCTAACTTTCGCTTTATACTGTCGGTATTCTTCACCAAACTTTTCTTCTAATACCTCTTCTTCCGGCTTGATTTGAAAGTGATTCATGTAAATTATAAAAACAGGTACAAGTAAAAAGGTAAGTGCATGTGCCAGTTTTAACCCAAATCCAACCAAACAAATAACTAACGCCAGATACATAGGGTTACGCGAAAACCGGTATATACCACTAGTGATTAAAACTTTTGCCTCTTGAGGATGATGTGGATCAATTGTGGTTCGCTTCCACATAAATTGAATAAGTCCCAGCATACCAATAGCAATGCCTACCCCAAAGATAGCCTGGTACACCCATCTTTCGACAGAAAATGTAACCGCCCCGAGAGGAAAAAGATAATCCAGTCCCCACATTACAAATCCGGTTGCAAATGCCACTAGTGCTGGCGGCAGGGTCAGTTTCATAGCTTATTCGTCGGCCATTTTCTGCTCAATGCGATCCAGGCGTTTCTCCAGCTCCATCAGCTTCTGGATGATGATTATATGCGTTTTCTTAGCGTCGATGCCCACCACGCTTTCGTCGCTGGAAATCATCTTTTCGATCTGCTCGTACTCTTCTTCGGGAATATCTGCCGGCATACGTCTAAAGGTTTTGAGTTATAAAATAATCATCACGAAACATTCTCTGATTTTTTGAATATCCATGATTCACAGAACGTCAATTAACCCAATTTTTTGTCATCATGCTTATAATCATTCTCAATATTTTGCTTCCGCCACTGGCCGTTTATTTGACCCACGGCGCCGGAGACGACTTCCTGATCAACCTGTTGCTCACAATCATTGGCTGGATTCCGGGCATCATCCACGCGTTTATCGTCAATTAAACATTCATATAAATGATATAGACGCCCATTAAGACTAAAAATACGGCGAAGCCCTGCTTTAGCTTATCATTAGATATTTTTGAACCAATAGTTTTGCCCACCAAGCTGCCTACAGCACCGATAAGGCTAAAGACAAATATAAGCTCCCAGTTCATTGTCAGGTTTAAATCCTGCAGCACTTCAATGTATTTAAAGAATCCGCTGAAGCTTTTAAGTGCAATAATTGCTAGGCTGGTACCAACGGCAAGATGCATGGGCAGGCCACCCAGCAGCACCAAGGCGGGCACAATTAAAAAGCCACCTCCTACTCCCACCAGTCCTGTTAATATGCCAACAGCCAGGCCCTCTATCACTATTTTCCACCAGGCATGGCTTATTTGGGGATTTCCCTTTTTGCTGCTTATTTCCTTTTTGTCAAGAAACATCATGATTGCAGCCAAAACCATCACTACAGCAAATAAAATTAACTGAAAGGTACCAGATACGTATCCTGCAATAATTGCACCTCCGTACGTGCCAGCCATACCCGGCAGGCCAAAGAGAATGACGCTGCGCCAGTGGACCTGCTTTTTTAAAGCATAAGGCACAAAGCCCGCAAGACTGATAGCACCTACGATGCCCAGCGATTCGGCAATGGCAACTTTCTCTTGTTCACCGGCCAAATAAATAAGAACCGGCACGGTTAAAATGGACCCGCCGGACCCGAGCAGGCCCAGCGATAGTCCAACAAGCAATGCCCCAAACCAGGCTAAGATCATTTATGATTTTCCTCCCAGTTTGAAAAGAGGTCATCAACCCATTCAACTTTAAAGCCTTCTTTTGCAAGCAGGCTGCTTGCGTACGAAGCTCGCTGACCGCTACCGCAGTGTACCAGCAGTTTTTTATCGCGGGGCAATTTCTGCAGTTGATCAGCCAAGCGCGTATGAGCAATATGAATGGAATCAGGCACGTGGCCTTCTGCATATTCGGTAGCTTTGCGCACGTCTAGCACCCGAACGTTTTCATCCTTTCGGCGGGCGGCAACACCTTCAAAGTCTATCGCCTTAATCTGCTCAATTTTACCATTCCAGTGATCCATATCACTTATTGTTGCATATCCGCGGATATTATCGAGCCCTACCCGAACAAGATCACGGACGGCTTGTTCAAGGTTATCTTCATCAATGATGAGGAAAATCTCATCTTTGGCATCGAGGTATGAACCTGCAATAGTATTGAAGTTGCTGTCGAAACTGGCCATTAAAGAACCGGGCAAATGCCGCTTCATAAATGACTGCTTGGGACGCGTATCCACTATGGTTTTATCAGTATCAAGAATTGCTTCTATCGACATTTTTCGGGGTTTGGGCAGTTTACCTAATACCGGTGCCCCTTCTTTGTTTACTTTCTTCATGCGGCCAAAGTAAAGCGGCGGTTCGGGCTGTCCATCCAGGATGTAATCCACAAATTCCTGCTCGCTTTCTGCAGCTTTAAATGCATTACTGAACCGCAATTCGTACCCCACGGTAGATTCCGGCACCGCACCCAGTGCTTTTCCGCAAGCACTGCCTGAGCCATGTGCGGGCCACACCTGCAGGTAGTCTGGCAGTTCTTTGAATTTCTGCACCGATTTATAAAGCTCTTTGGCGGCGGGTTTCATTGATCCTTCTTGCCCCGCAGCCGTTTCAAGCAAGTCTGGGCGACCGATGTCTCCAACAAATACGAAATCTCCGCTGAGTATACCCATGGGCTGATCGGTAGTTGCACCGTCGGTAACCAAAAAGCTAACCGACTCGGGCGTATGGCCCGGCGTATGCACTACATCAAACTTAATATTGCCAATTTTAAATACGTCGCCATCCTTCATCAGCTCATAATCATAGTCGCTGCCGATAAGCCACTCGTATTTCCAATCCGGACCGCCTTCGTCCGAGCCGTATACTTTCACTCCTTTTTCGGCAAACTCTCGCAAACCGGAAACATAGTCGGCATGAATATGCGTATCCACGGCAGCCGTTATGTTAAGGTTTTCACTTTCGGCGGCATCGTAGTATTGGTCGATGTCGCGCATCGGATCAACAATTACGGCTTCGCCTGTTGCCTGGCACCCAATTAAATAGGCGTATTGTGCAAGCTTCTTATCATATATCTGTTTGAAATACATGGTCGTCTGTTTTTTGTTAGTGTGGCAATTTTGGGCGGAGCCGGCCGTACACCCACGTACCCAGCACCGCGCTCGCAATTGGTATTAATATAATGCCATATCCTGCGCCCGCCAAAGTAAACAGCGGGCCCGGGCAGGCCCCGGTTAATGCCCATCCAACACCAAAAAGTGTTCCACCAACCAAGTAGCGCGTAACCTGGCTTGAATCTTTGGGAGGGATATAAATCTCGTTACCGTCACTGTCAGTGGCATTGGTTCGCTTGATTATTTGAATTGCAATCATGGCAACCAGTATAGCCAATCCGATTATGCCGTACATGTGAAAGGCATCAAAACGGAACATTTCCTGGATACGAAACCACGATACGACTTCAGATTTTATCAATACAAAGCCGAAGAATATTCCGGCTGCTAAATAACTTAAATACTTTTTCATAGCGTTACATTATTATTGGATAAACGAAGTATGTAATAAGCAGGCCACCGATGAAAAAACCTACAACTGCCAACAGCGACGCCAGCTGCAAGTTTGCCAGCCCGCTAATGGCATGGCCGCTGGTACATCCGCCGGCATAACGGGCGCCAAATCCTACAAAAAAACCGCCCACTACCATCACTATAATACCTTGCAGAGAAGTTAAATTCTGCCAGTTAAAAAGATCTTCCGGCATCATTCCAGAAAAATCACTAATGCCCAGTGCTTGTAAATCTGCAACGGTTTGTTGTGATATGGCGATAGGTTCCGGGTTGTTCAAGACCCAGCCGCCTAAAAAAGCCGCCAATCACGGCCCCGGCTATGAAAGTCAGGTTCCACCCACCGGCTTTTTTCCAGTCATACTGAAAGAAATCCACTTTGCCCGGGAAACAAGCTGCACACGTATGCCGCAGATTGGATGACACACCAAACTGTTTACCGCCGATGAGCAACAGAATAGGTACAATTAATCCGATTATCGGACCGGCCACGTACCAAGGCCACGGAGACTGTAATAATTCAATCATTGCTTTCAAGTTTTTTTAGTTCAACGCCAATATAAAAAACCTAACTTGTAAATACAAGTATTGACAATTATATATTTTAGGCCTATACTCTAATAAATAACCAAACGATTTAGGTATGGACCTCAAAGAAAACCTTCCGCGGCATCAGCAGATAAGCGACTGGATCAGAAATAAAATTGAAGCCGGCGATTACGCCCCAGACGAAAAACTGCCTTCCGAAAATGAGTTCAGCGAAAAATTTGGCGTAAGTCGCGTTACCGTGCGGCGGGCGTTACAGACACTCGAAAACGAACAACTGATTTACCGCTGCCAGGGGTTGGGAAGCTTTGTAAGCGATCAGCGGTCGCATCAACCGCTGGCCCAGCTTAACGATTTTGTGGAAGACATGAGACGCGCCGGCATGCAGGCCTCATCAAAGGTTATCCGGTTTGAGCCTGTCGCCGCAACCAAACGTATCGCCTCCATTCTTGGCGTTGAACCCGAAACACAACTCATGCAGCTCGATCGCCTGCGGCTGGGTGACGGTCAGCCCATTGCCTTCGATATCACCTGGCTGCCCATGTTCTACGGCCAGCTTATTGAAGATTTTGACCTCGAAACCGAAACCATTTACAATGTTTTGGAGAGCGAATACGATATTCCGGTTGAGAAAGGCTGTTACCGCATAGAGGCCGAAAATGCTAGTGAATCCATTGCCAACCACTTGAATATCAACGCCGGCGATGCCCTCCTGCTTATCGACCGGCTTTCACTAACTACCGGCGAAAAACCTATTTACTACCAAAAACGGTACTACCGCAGCGACCGCATCGTGTATGAACTGATGGTCAAGCGCGATCCAAAATCCAGCCCCGACAGTTCAACAATGCCGCTCAAAGAATTTGTGCCGGTGTTTAAGAAGTCAGATTAGCTATTATTTGTTTCGCCGATTTATACATTTTCTAAATATTTAGAAAATTATTGCTCTATGCACTTTATGTTTTGATACAAGAATATGATTTTATGTTTCGAGATAATTCTTAGCCGATAAGCCGTTTAACCCAAATACTCTTATCATGAAAAGATCACTCCTCTTTCTCGGTTTTCTATTATTTGCAATCACTTTCTCCTCTAATTCGCAATCGCCGGATGAACCGTTCGCCCGCTTTCCCGCCATCAGTCCCGACGGTTCAACCGTAGCCTTTTCTTGGCAGGGTGATATTTGGACCGTGCCCATCGAGGGTGGCCAAGCCAATCGGCTTACAGTGCACGAAGCCTACGACGGGCGCCCCAAATGGAGCCCCGATGGTCAGCACCTGGCCTTTGTGAGCGACAAGTTTGGCAACGATGATCTTTTCCTGATGACGATGGACGACCGGCAGCGCCAGCGCATCACCCACCATTCCACCGATGATATGCTCACCGGCTGGACGACCCGACAACCGCCTGATCTTCACGACCGAACGCGTTTTTAATCAAGTTGAGTGGGAACCGGAAATTCATACTGTTGCGGCCAGCGGCGGCACGCCCGAACGCTTTTTCGACGCCTTTGGGCTGATGGCGGCAATGAGTCCCAACGGGCGCTACATGGTTTTTGTCCGAGGATACAACCGGGAATACCGCCAAAATTATGACGGCCCCGCGAACAAAGATCTCTGGGTTTACGACACACAAAATGAATCGTATCGGCAGCTGACTGATTTTGCGGGCAACGATATGTACCCAACCTTTGCGGGAAATAATAAACTCTTCTTTTTAAGCGAGCGCGATCAGGTGCACAATCTCTACAGCGTAAACTTTTCTGATGACGGCACCTTCTCGGGTGAACCACAGCAGCATACTTCATTTTCTGAAGACGGCATCCGCTATTTTGATGTAACAAGCAACGGAAATACCGCTATTTTTGAACGAAAAACCGGACTTTTCACACTCAATACGCAATCCGGTAGTTCGGAGCCGCTGCCAATTAACGTTTCCGGCGACCAGCGTTACTACGATGTTGAGCAGGAAACCTACACGGAGGATGCCGAAGAATTTGCCGTATCACCCAGCGGTGATTACCTGGCATTTGTAGTGCGCGGTGAAATATTTATCAAGCATAATGACCCTGAAAAAAGCCGCACGGTTCAGCTTACCGATCACTCTTACCGCGATCGCGATGTGGCATTCCTTAATGATTCGACCATTATTTTCGCTTCCGATCGCCCCGGACAATACGACCTGTTCACCCTGAGATCTTCGAACCCTGAGGAAGGTGATTTATTTGAAAGCCTGAAGCATGAAGTAACACGCATCACCGAAACCGAAGATGATGAACGCATGCCCAATGTATCGCCCGACGGCAACAAAGTAGCCTACCAACAAGGGCGCGGCAAGCTTATCGTGGCTGATATTACTGATGAAGCCGAACTGAATAACCAGCGCACCCTGCTCGAGGGCTGGGCAGCGCCCAACGGACTGACGTGGAGCCCCGACAGCAAGTGGCTGGCCTACTCGCGTCCCGATCTGGATTTCAATCACGAAGTGTATATTCACCCTGCCGACGACAGCCGCGAGCCGGTGAATGTAAGCAAGCATCCACGCCCGGATACATCGCCGGTTTGGAGCCCCGACGGCAGTAAGCTTGCTTTCCTGTCATCACGCAATAACGGCGATGATGACGTGTGGTTTGCCTGGCTGCAGAAGGAAGACTGGCAGCGCACCGATCTGGACTGGGAGAAAAGCAAAACGCTGAAGCAAAATCAGGAATCACAAGAGGACAGTGCCAAAACACCGGCCGTAGAAATTGATTTCGACGGCCTGTACGAGCGGCTGCAGCAAGTGACTTCCCTGCCCGGCAACGAGTCGGATATAGCCATCGACAAGGATGGAGAAACCTTCTACTTTGTGGTGAATCGCAACAGCCGGCAGTCGTTCAACGCCGACCAGGACATCTACAAAACAAAATGGGACGAAGGTGAAATTACCGCGCTCACCGACAATGATATTGCACCCTATGGCGTGCGTCTGGAACCTTCGAGTAATGCGCTATACTTTATGCGGGGCGGCGGCAGCATCAACCGGTTTCACCTGCAGGAAAATCAGCTGCAGCGGCTCCCATTTACGGCCACCCTCGAAATAAATCACCCCGAAGAGCAGGAACAGATTTTTGAGGAAGCCTGGCGATCAATTGATGACGGCTTTTACGATCCCGATTTCCATGGTGAAGACTGGGAAGCCCTGCACGATAAATACAAGCCGTGGGCCATGAAGGCATCAACAAAACGAGATTTTGGGGATGTAATAAATATGATGCTCGGCGAATTAAATGCCAGCCATATGGGCTTTTCCACAAGCGACCGATCCGAAACACAGGAAGTACGCACCGGCCTGCTGGGCGTAGCTGTTGATATGACGGGCAACGGGGCAGAAATCACCCATGTAGTGCCTAAATCCCCCGCCGATCGCGAAGCAAGTAAGCTCTATGTGGGTGATGTTATTACTGCAATTGACGGTAAGCCTGTAAGCGAAGCTCAAAATTTCTACAGCCTTTTGAACGGTAAAGTGAACAACCCCACGCTGCTGGAGGTAAATGCTAAAAACGGCGAAACGCGTGAAGTTGTGATTGAACCCACCGCAAGCCTGGGCAGTGAGCTGTATGAAGAGTGGGTGCAG
>NNSL01000503.1 GCA_003123965.1 Balneolaceae bacterium SMO_bin1 | reverse complement strand
CACCTGAGCAGGTGCAAGCCGGAGAAGTATTTGAGCTTACCATTCAGGCCGATATTGAAGGAGAGTGGCATCTTTATTCGGTTGACATCGATCCCGATGCCGGTCCCTATCCCACCCAATTTTCTGCTGCAAATAAAATCACCAAAACTGCAGGTGAGGTTACTGAATCGGAGCCTGTGGTGGAATACGATCCCAATTTTGATGTAGAGCTGGGATGGCATGCAAACCGGGCTACATTTACCGTTCCCGTTGCATTTCTTAGTGAAACTCAAGAATCGCCACAAATAGCCCTGGAGGTACTCTATCAGGTATGCACTGATAAAGTTTGCTTGCCTCCGAAACGAAAAAAGATTACACAAGCCATAGCTATTGCAGGAGTGGCCGAAAATCCCGTTGAAGGATATGGAACTCTCAATGAGATAGCCGATGATGAAGCCGCAAAGGATGGTGCGAAGAATGAATCAGAGGTGGCTTCAACATCTACCACCCGAAGTGGAATGGGAGGCGGGGGCTTTCTATCATTCATTTGGATAGCCTTAACTGCCGGCTTTGCGGCCTTGGTAACGCCGTGCGTTTACCCCATGATTCCGTTAACGGTATCCTATTTTTCAAAAGGTAAACAGGATAAGCAAAGAAGTGCCGTAGGCCCCGCAATTGGATTCGGTCTGGCTATCATTGCTACATTCACCATTTTGGGCGCTTTACTGGCCTTGTTGATTGGTGCGTCGGGAGCCAACCAATTTGCAGCAAACCCATGGGTGAACTTATCTATTGCTGCTATATTAGTGGTTTTTGCGTTAAGCCTGCTTGGTGCTTTTGAACTACGTCTGCCGCATCAACTTACGAATTGGTTGAACCGAAAAAGTAATGAAAGTACGGGCATTGCCGGAATTCTGTTTATGGCACTAACCATCAGCGCAGTGTCATTTTCTTGTACCGCGCCATTTGTTGGTGGCGTGCTTGCAGCAACAACAGGGGGAGCATGGTTTTATCCCATCATCGGGATGGTTTTTTTCTCAGCAGCATTTGCTAGTCCCTTTGTTTTGTTGGCGCTTTTCCCGAGCTGGGTTGAATCAATGCCGCAAAGCGGATCATGGATGAATATTGCCAAAGTGTTATTGGGCTTTATTGAACTGGCGGCTGCATTTAAGTTTCTCTCAAACGCTGATTTAGTCTGGGAATGGGGGCTGATTTCGCGCCCGTTTACCATAGCTGCATGGATCGCCATTTCACTATTAGCTGGTTTATATGTGTTAGGTGTTTATTCTATGCGCCATGAATCCACTCCCAAATCAATTGGTACCGGGCGGTTGATGCTGGCTATGCCGTTTCTTCTTTTTACATTTTATTTAATTCCGGGACTTCTGGGCGCTTCACTTGGTATCTGGGATTCGTGGCTGCCGCCCAAACAAGCCACTGATATAAGTGTTGTTCAGTCTATTTCGCAGCGGGCACCTTCTGAATCAAGTGAAGGCATGGAACAGTGGACAGAAAACTACCAGGAGGCCGTTGCCCGAGCCTCACAAAATAATATGCCTGTATTTATAGATTTTACTGGTTACACTTGCACGAACTGCCGGGCTATGGAAAGCAATGTGTTCCCGCTTGCGGAAGTACAAGAGCAATTTAGCAAGATGGAATTAGTACGATTATATACCGATGACGGCACAGACGGGCCCGAAAACCAAAAATTCCAGTTCCAACTAACGGGTACCGTTGCCTTACCTACCTACGTCATTCTTGATCCAAATACGGAAACGGTAATTAAACAGCTGGAAGGATATACAAAAGAAGAGAACTTCTTAACGTTTTTGAACGAAGGATTAACAAATTTTTATCAAAAAGATTCTTCTATTTAATATCAATTTATTAAGTTAATTGAGTCTTGCGCATTTAGCGTGTGGCTAAAATTTCACTAACGCATCTTTACCATTAGAGGCACTTTATCATGCCCTAATGTTATTTTGACATTTACTGCAAAATGATCTATCATTTTGCTTCTTTACAAGCCAAATCATAAACATTTAATATAATCGGAGTAATCGTATGACATCGTCTATTGCGCTCTTTCTGTTACAAGCTGGGGCAGACCAAGGCTTTTTCAATGTAATTGTAGAAAAATTTAATGAAGGTGGCGGCTTTATGTGGCCGGTGCTGATTGCCCTCATCCTGGGTCTTGCTATTTTTCTAGAACGTATAATAACACTTAACCTTGCAGACATTAATACCCGTAAGTTCGTGGTTGATGTGCAAGAGGCACTTCAAGAAGGCGGAGTGCCTGCTGCGCGTGAAGTTTGTGCTGAGACCCGTGGTCCTGTGGCTTCGGTTTTCCAAGCGGGATTAATGCGTGTTGATGAAGGTGTAGATGCCGCTGAAAAAGCGATTTCAGCTTATGGCTCTATTGAAATGAGTTTCTTAGAGCGTGGCCTGGTGTGGCTCTCACTCTTTATTGCTATTGCTCCACTTCTAGGATTCCTAGGTACGGTAGTAGGTATGATTACCGCTTTTGATGCCATTGAAAGTGCAGGTGACATTTCACCAACCCTTGTTGCCGGCGGTATTAAGGTTGCACTGCTTACCACGGCTGCTGGTCTTTTGGCTGGTATTATTCTTCAGGTGGGATACAACTACTGCGTTTCTAAGATTGATCGCCTAATTGCCGAAATGGAGGAAGCTTCAATTGTACTGATCGACACTATTGTAGAAATGAAGCATGATGACAAATCCATCACCGTCGATGAGGGCACAAAAACCTCTCAAAGCTAGTAATTAGATTATTAACGCTTAACGAAATACAATATGTATAGTATTATTGGGTTATGTATTGCTGGCGGACTGCTGGCAATAGGAATTGTGGCGATCTTGATTTCAGGCGTTCGCGGCATGTTTAACGGTACTACTGATTTTAAAAAAATCGGTATGTTTTTAGTACCGTTTGTAGTGTACGCCGTTGCTTATGGTCTTACGCAAGATGTTTCCGAAGCCGGTATCGCCACTATGTTATTCATGATGGCAACCATGGCGCTGGCCATTTTGCTTACCGGAACCAGAAGCACTTTTAATCTTTAGGATTTTAAATTATGCTAATAGGAAAAAGAAATAGGGACGATGCAGAAATCCCCAGCTCTTCGCTGGCTGATATCGCGTTTCTGCTGCTTATTTTCTTCCTGCTTGTAACTACGATTGATATCGATACAGGTATTGGGCTTACATTGCCTCCACCCGCTGATCCCAATCAGCCACCTCCCGAGCTAAATGACCGGAACCTTTTAAACATTCTGGTTAATACGGAAGGGCTGGTGATGATCGACGATGAACCTACTCCGGTAGATCAGGTGAAAAGCAGAGTGAAGGAATTTGTCACGAACAATGGCGAAAACCCAAATCTCTCCGATTCGCCCCAGGAAGCTGTAGTTTCGATTAAAACAACCCGCCAAACACCTTACAATGTCTATATAGATATGTTTGATGAGGTAAAAGGCGCGTATCGAGAAATCAGGAACGCAGCAGCACAGGCTGAGTTTGGTCGTAATTATACTGAGCTAGAAGAGGACAGTGAGGCTCAGGAGAAGATCAAGGACATGTATCCTGAACAAATTTCAATCGCAGAACCTGACGAAGGAGGTTAATTATGTCTGCACATTTTGAAAAGAAATCGGCACGAAGTAAACAGGAAGTTCCTACGGCTTCGATGCCTGACATTGTATTCATGTTGCTCATCTTCTTTATGGTGACAACTGTACTGCGAGAGATTGAGCTCCAGGTGCGGGTTAACTTCACCGAAGCTACCAACATTGAGAAAATTGAACAGAAGCGTCTTGTTTCATACATCTATGTCGGACCTGAGAAATTGGGCCAAAATACATATGGAGAAACAAAGATTCAGATTGATGATGCTATTGTTCAAGTCTCTGAGATAGAAACCATCATGGCTGACAAAAAAGCTGAACAGCCCAAACTAATTGTTTCTATCCGCATGGACGAAGATTCAGAAACGGGTACGTTGATTGATATTCAGGAAGAATTGCGTGACGCCAACGCCTTACGTATCAATTATTCCACCCGATCTGAAAATCCTCAAGGAAGCGGCGGTAATTAAACGCCATTATTCTCGTTTTAGATTTAATTTAAAGGCAAGTGTCTGCCACTTTTAGTGGAACAGGCACCTGCCTTTTTTATTAATAACTATATGGATAAATCAGAATTCAGAAGTATACAATCCATTGGTCGATTTGAATTAATCAAGGAGTTGACCGAGCAGTCCACTGTTTCCCATGAGCACGTAAAAAAAGGGATCGGTGACGATGCAGCAGTCATTTCAACTAATAAGGATGAATACAACCTGCTGACCTCCGAAACCTTTATGGAAGGGGTTGATTTTGATCTGACGTATATGCCGCTTCATCACCTTGGTTATAAGGTGTTGTCTTCTACAGTGAGTGATATTTACGCCATGAACGGCTACCCCGATGTTGCTCTCGTTAATCTGGCAGTACCAAATAAACTGTCAGTGGATATGCTCAAACAAATTTACAAAGGTATTTATGCCGCTGGTGAAGACTATAACATCCAAATTGTAGGTGGTGATTTAACAGCTGCACACCAAACGTTATCAATAAGCATTAGCTGTACCGGTTCGGTCAACGACCAAAAAATAACCTATCGCAGTGGTGCAAGACAGGACGATGCTATATGTATCACGGGTGATTTAGGTGGCGCTATAGCGGGTTTGCGTGTCTTAATGCGCGAAAAAGATTTTTGGAAGGAAAACGAAGATGAAAATTCTTTCCAGCCCGAATTGGAAGGGTACGAATATGTAGTGAAACGGCAGTTACTACCTTCGGCCCGGGTTGATTTGATTGACCTTTTATATGAACATGAAATTCAGCCTCATGCAATGATTGACATTACCCAGGGCTTAGTAAGCGAATTAAAACAACTGACAGAATCATCTGGCTTCGGCGCCCATATTTATCAAGCAGCTTTGCCGATTGCGCTGGACACCAGATCGGTTGCCGATGAAATGAAAGAGGACGTAGATAAATATGCTCTGTACGGCGGTGAGGATTTAGAATTATTATTTACCCTACCCGAGAAAACGATTAATAAACATTCTGAGTTATTTAATGACGTAACTGTCATTGGTAAAATAACGGGCCGTGACGAAGGCGTTCGAATGCAAACTGCGGAAGGTGATATGGTTCAGTTTGAAGAACGATAAATATCTATTCGCCAATAAATAATGCCTGCCAACGTTAAACATACAGTACGAATTTATTAACAGCATTTTTGGCAAGAAGTTGAATAAAATGCTCGTGCAAGGTACGCAGAGAACGAATATTTCCCGTATATTGTAATCATTGCCAATTAGCGTTTAACAACAATATTCAATGTCTGAACAAAACAAATCAAGCAATAACAACTCTTTTGGATCGGGGAAAAAAGAAGGTGAAAAGAAAGATTCCCCTCGGTTTCCCATGTGGATTTATGTAGTACTAATCTTAGCCTTACTCGGTATCCAGGTATATTTTATGGGTGGGCAGGCTGGTGGCAGTCTTAAGTACAGCGAATTTCTAAGCTACGTGGAAAAAAGGGTTCGTTGAAGAAATTACCATCACTAATGGGACTGACGTTACAGGTACTTATTCTGAAAAGGCTGTAGAAGAAGGGATTGTTCAGCAAAATCAGCCTGAAAACCAGTGGGCACTCACCGAAACGGAGACTACAAATAAGTTTAATACTACCATGCTTGAAGGGGATGAGATCCGACCCCTTCTAGATGAAAACAATGTGGTGTATGATGTGCGAATCGAAGAAAGCTGGTTGAACGGTATATTGATCTGGCTGATCCCCATAGGGTTGGCGATTGCATTTTGGATCTTCATTTTCCGCAAAATGAATCCGGGCCAGCAGGTATTGAATATCGGCAAAAATAAAGCATCACTTTACGACAAGCAGAAAGAAAACCAAGTGTCATTTAAAGATGTGGCCGGGCTTGAAGAAGCAAAAACGGAAGTTGAGGAAATTGTTCAGTTTCTGCAAAACCCCCAAAAATATACCAAACTTGGCGGTACGCTGCCCAAAGGTGTGCTACTTGTTGGACCTCCCGGTACCGGAAAGACATTACTGGCGAAAGCTACTGCCGGTGAAGCCGACGTACCATTTTTTAGCCTAAGTGGGTCTGATTTCGTTGAAATGTTTGTGGGCGTTGGTGCTGCACGGGTCCGTGATCTGTTTAAGCAGGCTAAGGAAAAAGCTCCATGCATTATTTTTATTGATGAAATTGATGCTATTGGTCGCAGCCGGGGGAAAGGTATGGCCATGGGCTCGAATGATGAGCGGGAGAACACGCTCAACCAGCTGCTTAACGAAATGGACGGGTTCAATACAGATAAGGGTGTGATAATAATGGCTGCCACCAACCGTCCCGATGTGCTCGATTCAGCCTTGTTGCGTCCCGGACGTTTCGACCGTCAGATATTGATCGATAAGCCGGATTTGAACGGCCGTATGGAAGTGTTGAAAGTCCATACCCGAGAGTTAAAAATGGATGATAATATTGATTTAAAACTGCTTGCATCACAAACTCCTGGATTTGCCGGAGCTGAATTGGCTAACCTTTGTAATGAGGCTGCCCTGATGGCTGCGCGTCGCGGAAAGGAAATGATTGAGATGATTGATTTTCAAGACTCAATAGAGCGGGTAATTGCCGGTCTGGAAAAGAAAAACAAAATTATCAGTCCGCACGAACGTAAAATTGTGGCTTTCCACGAAGCAGGGCATGCAATCTTGGGCTGGTACTTACAGCACACAGATCCTGTATTGAAAGTTAGCATTGTACCTCGCGGTTTGGCGGCGCTTGGGTATACGCTTCAAACCCCGCTTGAGGATCGCTTCCTCATGACAACGGAGGAGCTTAATGATAAAATTTGTGCACTTCTGGGCGGACGCGTTGCTGAGGAAATTATCTTTGGTCGCATTTCAACGGGTGCGCAAAATGATCTTGAACGCATAACCAATATGGCCTTTGCCATGGTTGCCGAATACGGTATGAGTAAGGAACTGGGATATATTTCATTGAAAGATTCTCAGAATCCTGAAAATAGCTACGGATTCAACAAGAAGTATTCTGAGCAGACTTCTGAGCGAATTGATAAGGCCGTTAATGAAATTATTGAGCAGAATTATAAACGTACCAAAGAAGTGCTGACCAAGCATAAAGATAAGCTTGAAAAAATGGCTGAAACGCTGCTCGATAAAGAAGTACTTGACCATAACGATCTTAAAGAACTGCTCGGCGATCATCCCGAAGGTAAATACCCTGAGGGAATTTTTGACCAGAATCTTACCAAAAAATCGGTGAATGGATCATCAAAAGAAGCCATTGCTGCCGAAGTAAAAGCTGAAGGGCAGAGTCAGCGCAATTCTAAAGAACAAACCGAAGATTCTGCTTCTGACGACACTGAGAACGATCATTCAGATTCTGAAGAAACCAAGCAGGAGTCGTAAGAACTCCTGCTCTTCTTTCATTATTTTTTAGCTTCTATTCCGTAACTGCCATTCCTTTCCGCAGCTCTTAACATTGCCTTAATTTTAGAGTAACAGAACCGTAACCCTTCGGTAATACTGTTACAAAATGTGTGTGTTATCCTTTCGGCGTTAACAAAGGATCAAATCAAATCAGCACATAAAAGTGAACACACACATTATTAAAACTCAGCTAAGGCATTTTTCTCTTCTTCTTGCTGTTTTTGTTTCAATCAGCACATTAGCGGTTGCACAGAACGCGGAACAGGGAAAAATCACAGGAAAAGTTCTAGATGCAGAATCGGGTGAAACCATACCAGGAGCCAACGTATTAGTAGTAGGCACTTCCCAAGGGGCCTCAACCGATATTGACGGTAACTACAGCATTAGCATTGAACCCGGTACATATTCTTTGCGAATTACCTATATATCTTACGCTCGCAAGGTCATTACAGATGTGGAGGTTAGTGCCGGAGAGGTTATCACAATAAATACGTCACTGCAGCAGGAAACCCAAGGACTCGGTGAAATTACAGTTACGGCTGGAGTAAACAGAAGCAGTGAGGCTGGTTTACTTTCCATGCAGCGCAAAGCTGTTTCTATGCAAGATGGAATTTCTTCGGAACAGATATCTAAACTGGGCGACAGCGATGTTGGCCAGGCTATTAAGCGTGTTACGGGAGTGACCGTTCAAAATGGTAAAGACGTGTTTGTTCGTGGTCTGGGCAACCGGTACAGCAGCGTAGAACTCAACGGTTCGCAATTACCTTCAACTAATCCCAATCAAAAAGAAGCACCGGTTGATCTATTCGGAAGTGGATTGGTTAGTAATATAGTTGTCCAGAAAACATACACTGCCGATCAATCGGCTGAATTTTCGGGCGGATCTGTTCAAATTACCACGCGTGAATTTCCTGACGAACGGAATCTTTCCATAAGCTACAAAACCAGCTATAACACCACATCAACTTTCAATAACACGCTTACCACACCTGGCAGCAACACCGACTTTCTTGGCTATGATAACGGAAAGCGAAGCCTGCCCAATATTCTAAACAACCAGCGGGTAACCCGCCAAATTGCCCCTGATGTGGTTCAAGGATTACATAACGATTGGAATATAAATCAGGATAAATCTGCGATTCCCTCGCAGAGCGTAAGTATTGATTACGCCAACCAGTTTAACGAAGATGCCATGCCAATTGGGGTGGTGAGCAATTTCTCATATAAGTACAACCGTGATCTTGAGCCAAATAAAGTGCAGCGTTCTATTTTAAGCTTTACGGAAACGGGCCCGCTTTTCTTCTCCGATTATGATCAGGATCAGGGTACGCAAACAGCTGAGCTGAGCGGTATGTTCAATGTGTTTGCCAAGCCTTCACCACTTACCAAAATTGGTCTCAAAACGCTTTACTCTAACTCTACTACCGATTCTAAAAGTATTTTGCAGGGACCTTATCAAAATGGAACCACGCGTATTACGGTTTCAGATTTCGATCGGCGTACCATCTTTTCAAGCACGCTTAATGCTGAAAGCTACTTCGAAAACTTTATGTCATCAACGCTTTCGGGTAGTGTAACATACAGCTCTGCCATGCGTGAGCGACCCGATCGCCGGACCACACGTTACAACCTTGTGGGCGACACCTATAGTTTTGCTCAATTTGGTGATAATAACGGGCACTTTTTCTCCGACCAAGTGGATAATAACTATACCGGGAAGGTGAAGTTTGAATTTAAGCCTGCAAACTTTCTTGATGTATCAGCTGGAGCAAATGCCATAATCAAAGATCGTCGATTTACGGCACGCCGCTTGGCTTACCGCGATCAAATAGGTCCTTTCCTTGATGAATCTGTTTCAACGCAGTCTCCCGGCACCGTCCTTAACGATCAACAGGTGGTGAATAATGTGCTGGAGCTGGTTGAACTTACGCAATTTGCCTCCGAAAGCAACCTGCAAGCCGACTGGTACGACGGATATCAAACAATCTACGCTGGATACTTAAGCACTCAATGGTCTCCATTCGACCGGTTTTCATTCGAAATTGGGGGAAGGGTTGAACAATCAGTGCAAACGGTAGATGTACCACTGGGCATTGATGCCGATTATATTCAGGCCTCTGAGCTGGACAATACCGACTTCTTGCCAGCGCTGAATGCGACGTTTGAAATCTCGGAAGAAACAAATATTCGCGCGGCGTTTTCAAGAACGCTGGCACGGCCGGAATTTCGTGAGATATCAAACTTCAACTTTGCTGATTTCTTCGGAGGCCGAAGAGTGTACGGAAATCCCGAACTGGAGCGTACGCGCATCACCAATTATGATCTGCGTTTTGAAACGTACCCAAGAGGTGGAGAGCTGTTTGCGGTGAGCGCATTTTACAAGTACTTCGAAAATCCCATTGGGTTGTTCTACCGCTTTACGGAAAATAACGAGGTGATTTACAAAAATGCGGCAAGTGCAAACTTGTACGGTGTGGAAGTTGAAGCGCGCAAAAATCTTACCGAGCAGCTACAGCTTACAGCAAACGCATCGTATATCTATTCTGAAACTACCACTGAAGAGGAAGACCTGAACCGTGTAGCCGACCCAGACCGGCCCATGGTAGGGCAGTCTCCTTATACCGTAAATGTGGCCGCATTCTATGTGCTGCCCAGCTGGAATATGGATCTGTCGCTGAGTTACAACACCTTTGGTGAGCGCATCGTAACCGTGGGCAAAAGCGCGCAGAATGGCGACGAATACGAACAGCCATTTCACGACCTGGGAGCGAAAATCGACTACTACGGCTTCGGTGATGTTGATCTGAGCCTGGAAATAAGCAACCTGCTTAACGATTCCCGCACTTACAAGCAGAGTTCAGTTACAACCTTTAAGTATGCACCGGGTGTAACATTCGAACTGGGGCTTAAACTATCACTCTAAATGGTAACAATTTGTGAATATCGGTTTAACAGTATCATAAAAACTACCCGTTATACTTAAATCCTTAATTCAAATCCTCCAATCATAAATAACTCAGTTATGAAATTTAACTTCACTTATTTCGCAGGTACACTGTTACTTGCCCTCGCATTAATCATCACCGGCTGTGATGATGATAATGGCAACGATACAGGGAATTTAGCCATTTCCTCCATTAGTCCAACATCGGCTATGCCAGGTGCAACCGTTACCATTAACGGTACCGGTTTTGCCTCCACTACGAGTGGAAACACTGTTACTTTTACTGGTAATGCCACTGCTGATGTAACATCAGCCACCGCATCTCAACTTCAGGTTACCGTACCTCAGGGTGCTCAGGATGGTCCCATAACGGTTGAAGCAAACGGACTATCTGCAACTTCAAGTGCAACGTTCGCTGTGGCTGCAAGCGGTCCTGAAATTCCTCAACTATACCAAGATCTTCCCGGTGAAGTTATTGCCGAAGATCAAACCTGGGCCAATGATACTACGCTTACCGGCCCTCGTTTTATTCTGCCCGGTGTCACGCTTCGAGTAGAAGCCGGCGTAGAAGTTAGCTTCACCTACCACAACAATAATAATGAAGATGTTGGTACTATTATTACCCTGCCCGGTGATGATGAGAACTTCTCAGAAGCTCGTCCTTCCGGCCGACTGGTAGCTATTGGTACGCCCGGAAATCCCGTAGTATTTACATCCGAGCGAAAAGAAGTTGCAAGCTGGGGCGGAATTATTCTGGCCGGTGAAGCAAGCAATAATGTTCCCGGAGGCGTGGGCGAAATTGAAGGCCTTGAAGAAGGTGTGCAATACGGTGCCGAAAACGGTGATTTTAAAGATGACGACGACAGCGGTCGCTTGAGCTACGTTCGCATTGAGTACTCCGGCTACAGCATCGCCGACGGTTCTGAGCTGCAGGCACTTACGCTGTACTCTGTAGGAAGCGGCACGCAGCTCGACCACATCAACCTTTTCCAATCGGTTGATGACGGCATAGAGCTCTTTGGCGGAACTGTTGACGTAAAGTATTTGGTTGCCGTAGGAGCGCAGGATGATACCTTCGATTACGACCAGGGATGGACCGGTCGCGGTCAGTTCTGGTTAGGCGTGCAAACTGAAGGCACACCTGCAAACCGAGGATTTGAAAATGACGGATGCGATGAGCCTGATAACTGCTCTGGCGGAAACGGACCAACCAACCCGCAGATCTTCAACGTAACCATGTACGGAAATGGAGTTGACAACGGGGAAGACATCTACGGACTGTACCCTGCGCGAAGGCATCCAGGGTGAATACAAAAACATTATCAATCACT
>NNSL01000259.1 GCA_003123965.1 Balneolaceae bacterium SMO_bin1 | reverse complement strand
ATCAGTGAATTCAAACGAGCTTCATCAGCAACAAAATGGGATAATATTGGACTTGAGCTGCGGGTGAATAACAAACAGCGCCAGAAAGGTAACACAAGCCATATGATTTTTCCTGTGCCGGAATTAATCGCTCATTTATCCACCATATTTACTTTACGCCCGGGTGATCTGATTTTTACCGGTACACCAGAGGGCGTATTGCGCATAGAAGCTGGAAATGAAATTAAAGCTATCTTGGGCGATCAAGAAATAGAATTGAATGTTACTGCCAAGCGAGATGCTCAATAAGCTATTCAAAAGCTTTTCATTAATTTTCTCTTTAGTGCTTGTTTTTAGCGTACCTGTTTTGGGTCAGAAAGCAAGCTCCTTTAATCCCGACTCAGCCGAATACCTCTGGCCGACCAATGCCAGCCAAGCCTTAAGCGGCACTTTTGCCGAAACCCGCGCCAGCCATTTCCATGCCGCGCTTGATATTAAAACCTGGGGACGCCGCGGATACCCAGTGTATGCCACCCGATCCGGTCAGCTACATCGTATGGCCATTGGTCCTACCGGTTACGGCAAGGTGCTTTACCTCAAACATGATGACGGTTCCTACTCGATATATGCGCATCTGCTGCGATTTAATGATCAACTGCAGCAAATTGCAGATTCCATTCGTTTTAGCGATTACTCATCTTCTTTTGATATGGTCGTGGATTCGATGAATATTAAATTTGAGAAAGGAGAACAGATCGCACTAAGCGGAGCGTCCGGTATTGGTCCGCCCCACCTGCATTTTGAGCTGCGAACACCCAATCAGGAACCGTTTAATCCGCTGCTGACGAATCTGGAAATTGACGATACCATTCCTCCGTCCTATTCCGATTTGGCCGTAATCCCACTCGATATTTCCACCAAAATTGAAGGCGTCAATCAGATATATCGTAAATCACCAAATCGGCAAAGTGGCTACACTGATTTCGGTACTATAGAGGTTTCCGGTCCGGTTGGCTTAGCCGCAAACTTATTTGATCAAGCTAACGGCGTACCCAACGTATATGCAGTCTACACCACCAAGCTTTGGGTGAACGGAGAGGAAGTGTTTTCATCGAAAGCTGACCAGTTTTCTTACGAAGAAACTGACCAGATGCACCTGGATCGGGTTTACTCGCTTCTCGAGACCACCGGCAAAGGATTTCAGCGGCTGTATGTAGAAGACGGTAACACGCTCCCCTTCTACCAAACCAGCGGCAATGGCGGGCGCTTGGATTTACCACCCGGATCTCATCAAATACGCATTAAGGGCACCGATTATTTCGGCAATTCTCGAGAGGCACGGGTTACGTTGCAAGTCAGTGCTGACGAGGCCCAACCTGAAATGCCACGACAAATATATTCGAGTAGATCAACGAATAAAGTAAACCCCAACACCTGGCAATGGTTCAATGACTGGGTGAATATTCCGGTTGAAGATTTCTATAAGCTTACGCTTACACCACTAATCAATACTTCCGCGCAAGGCTTGTACTACCCAAACGGCGAAACCGTTTCAGTGAAATTAGCGGGCAGTCCCCAATTTTACTTCAGAACCTCAGCGCAAAATTACTTCATCAGCCGACGCACGTACCCCAGCGAACCAACATATCTTGTAGCGCCGGATATGCAAGCCTATGCCTCCTTCCCCGAGCACACATTTTACGATACCACCTCGGTTGCAATAACGAATCCACTCCCATGCTTCGGATTCAATAGAAGTGCGAATATTTCCCGACAAGAACCCCATCCGAAAGAAGTACGACTTATCTGTTCGGCTCGATTCTGCCCAGCTGGCCGATACTACGCTTTCTTTTTACAAAACATTTCCCGGCAGCGACAATCTTAGTAAGCTGGATACACGGCAAAAGAATTCCTACCTAACTGCCTCACCTTCAACTCTGGGCCAGTATGTAATTTTACCTGATCACGAAAAACCAGAGGTCCAGGAACCGCGCATTGTGCGCAGCCCTGATGGTTTATGGCTGGTATATATTCCCGCTTATGATCAAAGAGCGGGAATTGACTATAAACGTACTAAATTATTTGTGAACGGAGTTCGTGGAATCACGGAATATGAACCCGAGGACAGGCGTCTGGTATACTATCACCCGGAATTTGAGCCTGAACTAACAAACCGCATCCGGGTAATAACATATGATCTCGTGGGAAACCGCACCGAACGTGAATTTACATTATCGCGGTAACAGTTTAAACGTATGCGATACAGCCTACTTCAACGCGGCAATTCTTAGGCAAAGTTTTAACAGCTACCGTCTCTCGGGCGGGTGGATTTTCAGGAAAGTATTCGCCATAAATTTCATTGACGGTGGCAAAATCATCCATATCAGCCAGAAAATGCTGCATTTTAAAACTTTATCGAAATCGGTACCGGCTTCGTTCAGCACCGCTTTGAGATTCTTCATAACCTGTTTCGCTTGGCTTTCAACATCATCGCCGACAAATTCTCCCGTTCCAGGAACCAGACCAATCTGACCTGAACAGTATACAACGCCATCATGAATAGTTGCTTGGCTATAAGGCCCAATGGCAGCGGGTGCGTTATCGGTGTGAACAATACGTTTCATACAATTTGTGATTTTGATTGTGATTGTTGTTCCAGTTCATTTAAAAAACTTGTCATGATAGAAGCAAATTGTTCGGGTCGCTCCATCATGGGGGCATGCCCGCATTTGTCAATCCAATCTAAACGGGCGTTTGGCATAAGCGCTAAAAATTTATTGGCCACTTTAGGTGGTGTTACAATATCCTGCTTGCCCCAGATAAGCTGTGTAGGCTGATGTATATTCGGCAGATATTCTTCAACACTGTGGGTATGGGTAGAACGTGTCAGCTTTAGCAGGCTTAGCAGCTTCGATTTAGAGTTGGCTACTTCCAGTATCTCATCAACAATTACATCATCTGCAAGATCTTCATAAAAAGTCATGTTGGCTCGCTCACGAATATAATCGCGGCTCTTACGGCGGGGAAAGGTAGAACCAAAATCATTTTCCATCAACCCAGAACTACCTGTAAGCACTAAGGCCCGCACATTTTCTATATAGCGATGTGCGTACTGCAGCCCTATGTGACCGCCCATTGAATTACCGAGCAAAATAACATCATTTAAGTCCATCATTTCAATGAACCGGTGAAACCATTCAGCCAAATCTGGGATTGTGAGCTGTGATTTTTTTAGATCATATAGAGGAATAGAGGGAACAAAGATAGAATAATCATCTATACGCTCTATAAGCGGGTCAAAGTTACTCAGCCCGCCAAACATTCCATGAATAAAAACCAGATTGCCCTTGGTTTGTTTAGAAGGATTGATTTGCAGAAATTCATATTCTTTTTTCTGATGTAATTGGTGCTTGCTGGATCCAAACATTCGCTATTTTTTAAATAAGTTTATTAGAGAACTCCTAAAGCTTTAATATAAGAATTTTTTAGGTGCTATTATTGCAGAAAGGCCTTTATATAGTTACTTTTTCACTCACGAAAATCAATGAGTCATTATAACGAATTTATTCCCATTATGTTTAAAAAATTAACTCCATTACTTTTAATTCTTGTTACCGCAGGTTTTCTAATGAGCTGCAGTAGCTCAAATCCGCTATTGGGCGACACCGAATCTAGTATACAGGATGGCAACTATAAAGCCGCCCTGGCATCTGCAAATAAATTTATTGAACAGAATCCGCAAAGTCCGCTTGGTTATTACTGGAAAGGGGTTGCTCTGGGCCAACAGGCCGAATCACTTGATGATCCCGACGAAGCCCAGCCCATTTATGAGCAGATGAATGAAACATTTGCCAAAGCTCAAGAAATGGGTGATCAGATGGAAGAAACACCAGGCGAAATTCAGCGAATAGGTTCGGTAAAATCTTCGCTCTGGCGCAATGCTCACGGTACAGGCGCCGAATACGTAACGGACGACAGCCTGATGCAGGCAACTGAAAATCCCTATCAAGTAGCTCTATCATATTTCGATAACGCTACAATCATTCAACCTGACAGCGCTATTTCGTGGAATGCCAAAGCCCAAATGCATGGAAATCTCGGCAACTACGAAGAGGCTATTACTGCCCAAGAACGTTACATTGAATTGGCCGACGATTTAGAAGCACAACCCTACCTACTGCTTGCGCAATACTATCGCAACAACGATCAGCCTCAGGAAGCAATTGGCGTACTTGAGGAAACACGCGAAAAGTATCCTGACAATAGGCAGGCAATCGAAATTCTTGCTGACTCTTATACCCAGGCAGGCGAATCTGAAAAAGCTATCGCCATGGTAAGGCAGTTAGCAAAAGAAAATCCCGAAGAGCCTCGCTACCGCCTCTCGCTGGGTACGCGCATTTTTCAGGCAACCATCCCCATGCAGAACACCTACGATGAAAATGTGGATGAAATCTTTAACCTGAACCAGAAGTTGCGCAATGCCTCCGGAGAGCAGGCTGAAGAGCTGAAGCAGCAAATTCAGGAGCTGAGAAATGAAAATATGGAGCTGCGCCAAGAAATCAACAGCCTCATGGAAGAAGCAATTACTGAAGTTAACGCTTCACTCAAAAATCAAAAAGAGGAGCCTGCTGCATATAATACACTCGGCTATATTTATCAGAATAAAGCATCCCTGATATTTGCCCAGCGTAATATGACAATGGATAATGAGGAAGCCGCTGAATTGGACAAGCAGGGTAAAGATCTGCTGCGCCAAGCTATGCAAAATTATGAGCAAGCTGCTGAATTGGATCCCGATAATCCAAACTACTGGAGAAGCCTTTTCCAAGTGTATACCGCACTTGGCATGGACGAAAAAGCAAAAGAAGCAGAAAAGAAAGCTGGCATGAACTAAGCTGCTCTTTTTTCTCTATTTAATGTTTAGCAAAAGCCCGAGGCGTCATAACAGTCTCGGGCTTTTTTATTGTTCTTTGCGAACGAAATACAGCTTTTCAGAAAGCTCAACTTTCTGCCCGAATTTTATTATCTTTTTTATCATTCAAAAAGGCTCTTAATTGATTTAATATTATTTACTGATGAAATTTAACACAAAAACCATTCATGCCGGGCAGCAGCCAGAAGAAACATCCGGAGCTGTAATGCCTCCTATATTTCAAACTTCAACCTATGTGCAGCAAGCGCCCAATGTTAACAAAGGGTATGATTACGCCCGGGTTGCCAATCCCACGCGCACAGCTTTAGAAAAACTGATTGCCGGCCTCGAAGAAGCCGACCATTGTGCTTGCTTTGCCAGTGGATGTGCTGCCATGGACGCCATGCTGAAAATGTTCAAACCCGGCGATCACGTTATTGCTTCAAACGATTTATATGGCGGTTCATATCGACTTTTTACCGAGGTATTTGAGCCATACGGTATCGACTTTTCATTTATCGATATGACGGATATGGAAGCTGTGAAGGCTGCTCGCACCGATAATACAAAGTTACTCTGGATTGAAACACCTACCAATCCCCTACTGAAGGTAGCAGATATTAAATCGCTTACGTCATTTTCCCAAGACCACGATATTATCTCAGTGGTAGATAACACATTTGCCTCTCCCTATCTGCAGCGTCCCCTCACAATGGGGGCCGATGCCGTACTGCATTCAACTACTAAATATCTTGGTGGCCACTCCGATATCATCGGCGGTGCCATAGCTTCATCAAATACCGAAATTATGGAGCACCTTCGTTTCCAGGTAAAAACCAGCGGAGCCGTTCCCGGTCCTATGGATTGTTACCTGGTCTTGCGCGGCATCAAAACACTTGCGGTCCGCATGGATCGAGCCGTTGAAAATGCCAAGATTGTAGCTGAATTTTTAGAAAACCACGATGAAGTTGGAGAGGTTATTTATCCCGGTTTAGAATCGCATCCTCAGCATGATACTGCCGCAGCACAGATGGACGATTTTGGGGCCATGGTTTCATTTACTCTCAATGATGATTCCACCGAAACCGCAAAAGAATTTATGAGCAACACCCACCTTTTTGCCCTGGCCGAAAGCCTTGGCGGAGTTGAATCGCTCATTAATCACCCCGCTTCTATGACCCACGGTTCTATCCCGCGTGAGGTACGCTATGAAGCTGGCTTAAAAGATTCCCTGATCCGTCTTTCGGTAGGAATTGAAGACGCAGATGACCTTGTTGAAGATCTAAAACAGGCCTTCTAAAATAATTCTCAAACCTAAATAAATTATCTGATTCTGTTATGCGAAATGTAGTTATTGTTGAAGCAAAACGAACCCCTCTTGGCTCCTTTGGTGGCGCACTATCCTCTTTTACCGCCCCAGAATTGGGCTCTATGACAATTGTTGAAGTCCTTAAAAGTGCGGGTGTTAAACCCGATGATGTGCAAGAAGTAGCTTTTGGAAATGTGCTGAGTGCCGGTATTGGCCAAGCACCCGCACGGCAAGCGGCTTTAAAAGCCGGACTTTCTGAACTGACTCCCGCCACTACGGTAAACAAAGTTTGCTCCTCGGGTATGAAAGCTATTATGATGGCCGCCAACCAAATACAGCTTGAAGAAGCTGACATCATGGTTGCAGGTGGAATGGAAAGCATGAGCAATGTACCCTACTACTTGCCCAAACAGCGCTTTGGTTCTAAGCTGGGCCACGGTGAAGTGCAGGATGGCATCATCAAGGATGGCCTTTGGGACGTTTACAATGATTTCCACATGGGCAATGCAGCTGAAATATGCGCCGAAGAATGCAATATAAGCCGCGAGCAGCAAGATGAGTTTGCCATTGAATCCTACAAACGCGCTATTGCAGCCCACGAAAATGGTGCGTTTGATGACGAGGTGATCACCGTAAAAGTGAAAGATCGCAAGGGCAACGTTACTGAAGTAACGATGGATGAAGAACTGAAGCGTGTGAATTACGATAAGATACCCAACCTTCGACCTGTATTTGACAAAGAGGGTTCAGTCACTGCCGCTAATGCCAGCAGCATCAATGATGGCGCCGCAGCTGTATTGATGATGAGCGAAGAAAAAGCCAACGAACTAGGCTTAAAACCCTTAGCCAAAATTGTATCGCAAGCCAGCGCTGCTAAAGCCCCCGAATGGTTCACCACGGCCCCGGCCGATGCCATACCTAAAGCATTGAAACGCGCCGGTATTGATAAAAATGATGTGGATCTATTTGAGGTAAACGAGGCTTTTTCTGTTGTCTCGCTTGCCAACAACCAAATTCTGGAGCTTGACCCTGAAAAAGTAAATATACACGGGGGCGCTGTAAGCATCGGCCATCCAATTGGTTGCTCAGGTGCCCGTATCGTGGTTACCCTACTGCACGCACTGCGCAAAACTGATGGAAAAATTGGCTGCGCCGGTATATGCAATGGCGGTGGCGGAGCATCGTCACTTGTTATTGAAATGCTGTAGTATTGCATTCTTTTTCCGAACTAAACCGGTTGGCAACTTTTCGTTTGTCACCCGGCTTTTTATTACACTTTTACTTTGAATGCACTTCTAAGAGCAGCATAATTTATTTTTGCAATATTTGGCAAAATTAAAGACATTTTTGTAAATACATATCGCGTCAGGCTTATACGACTTAATTGCATTTAACCCGCTACTATGAAAAAGCTCCTGTTTGCACTTCTTGCTCTAACCTTAACTGCTCCTTTGGCACAGGCCCAGGTCAGCATTACTTCTGTACCATTCTTACAAATAGAGCCTGATTCTAGAGCAGCCGGCATGGGAAATACCGGTGTAGCACTAGCAAACAATGCTTCGGCGGTTTTCTGGAATCCTGCCGGACTAGCCGATCAGCGCGGTAGTCAGGTAAGTATCACTCACTCCCAATGGCTTCCAAAATTTAATGTAGACCTTTTTTATGATTACTTGGTAGGTCGTCACCATGTTGACGGTATTGGCACATTTGGCGCCCACATAACATACCTGAACCTGGGTGAACAGCAACGAACTACCATTGACGACCGCACTGGTGAAAATTTAGGGCGATTTAACAGTTACGAATTTAGCGTGGGCCTTTCATACGGATTTAACCTTAATGAAAACTGGTCATTGGGAACCGGTGTTAGATATATAAGAAGCAGCCTTTTTGAAGGGTCCGTTGAAGGTCAGTCTGTGAGCCCTGGTTCAAGTGTCGGGTTTGATATTGCAGCGATGTACAAATCGAACCCATTTTCATTTGGTGGAAACGACGCATCATTTAATGCAGGCTTAAATATTTCAAACATCGGCCCGGGACTCAGCTACACGGAAGACGGCGAAAAAGATCCGCTCCCTACCCGACTTCGATTCGGCTGGGCATTTACCACCGAGCTTGATGATGAAGGCGTACACAGCTTAACGTTAGCTAATGATATTTCTAAAGTAATGGCCCGCGAATCAGCTACCGGACTCGAAGCGTTGTTTAAATCGTGGGGAACGTATGAACACGAAACAAGCCAGGGAACAGCTACACTTAGTACTTTCCAGCAATTTATGGTGGGTACCGGTTTAGAATACTGGTATGACCAGCTTTTTGCCGTACGAACGGGCTATTACTTTGAAGATCCCAATAACGGTGATCGCCGATTCTTAACTCTTGGGGCAGGCATACGCTACGATTTTGTCGGTATCGATTTCAGTTACATTTACACGCTTGAAGAAGAGCATCCGCTGGCAAACACTACTCGATTTGGGTTATTGCTGAACTTCTAAACGGAACAACAAGTTTAATTTTACCTATAAAGAGCACGTCTTATCAGGCGTGCTTTTTTCATTTATTGATTGTAATTTTAATCTGCCTCAAATAAGTATCCGTTTATAAAATATGTCCAACAGCAACCAAAAATTTTATCGCAATAAAAGCTTCTATCTCGGTATACTCGGGGTCATTGTAGGCGGTATCCTATTTTTATTTTTACTGGATAGCTATATTATGCCCGCATACACCAATTACGGAGAGGGCGTAACGGTACCAAATGTAACGCGCATTTCGCTCGAAGACGCCCAGAAAAAACTTAGCTCTTCTGAACTTCGGTATGAAGTAGCGGAGCGGCGCTCTAACGAAGCTTTCCCTGCCGATTACGTGATTGACCAAACGCCCACACCGGCTGAAATTGTAAAACCCAATCGAAAAATTTACCTCACGGTAAACGTGCCAACGAATCCTACCGTACCAATGCCAAAGGTTACCGATCTCTCGCTCCGGAATGCGCGGATACAGATAGAAAATGCGGGACTGGAGCTTGGCACTATCAGCTACGAATCATCCCGATTTAAAAATACCGTTTTACGCCAATCAATTGAACCAGATGAAGAAATTGCAAGAGGTTCAACCATAGATTTGGTTGTTAGTGATGGCTTGGGAGAGCGTATGGTTAAGGTTCCCGATATTGTGGGCCTCCGTCTCACAGAAGCACAACAAAAACTCAGGAGCAGTGGATTACGCATCGGCGAAGTGCGCTTCAGACCCAGTAAAGAATTTGCTCCAAATGTTATTTTGGATTACTCCCCAAAGGTCAACGAGCTAACTGAAGGTAAAGCGCTTCAGCTTATTGTCTCAGAACGGTTTGATGCCAAAGAGGAAAACGAGGCCGGTGCAATTGTCGATACCACGAATTCTAACACAGATAACTAAGCACAGGACTATTACATTATATTTATGGATGACCAACTGCCCATTTTAGCGCCCTCTATTTTAGCTGCCGATTACACCAAGCTCGGCGAACAGATTACCACCTGTATCAACGCTGGTACAAAATGGATTCATTGCGATATTATGGACGGCCACTTTGTACCAAATATCAGCTATGGCCCCACTATTGTGGAAGCAGCTGGCCGGTGCGGTGATGTATTCCTCGATGTTCATCTAATGATTGAAAATCCGGAACAGTATGTACAACCTTTTGTTGATGCAGGTGCCGATTTACTAACCGTACACCAAGAAGCCTGCCCGCACCTGCACCGCAGCATTCAGCAAATTAAACAGCAAGGCATAAAGGCCGGAGTGGCGGTCAATCCAGCGACGCCCCTTTCCCAAATCGTACCCATATTGAGTGATGTGGATTTGGTACTAGTGATGAGTGTAAATCCCGGTTTTGGCGGGCAATCTTTTATTGAAAGCACCTACCAAAAACTGCAAAAAATTCGCACACTGCGCGAAAAGCACGATGCAGACTTTTTAATTGAGGTTGATGGGGGCGTTGGGTCCGACAATATCCAAAAAATTAGTAAAGCTGGAGCTGATGTACTCGTAGCCGGCAGCAGCGTATTCAAATCAGGAGATATTACCGACCAAATTAACACCCTTACCGAAAAAGCCAGAAAAGGTAAACAGTTGTACGTATAAATGGCTAAGACTCAAATATGCTGTCCATCGATCTTAGGGGAATTAACACTATTTAGAAAATTCCTTATTTTAAAAGGTTCTGTTTAAAAAAGTGTGAGGAGACTTTATCGCTGAAAAAGAAACTGTACAAATAAAGGAAGTTGAGCCTGTCATAATACTGGGCTTTAACGACGAACACCTGGAAAAACTGGAGAGCGCCTATCCGGAATCTACTTTGACGGTACGCGGTAATAAAATCAGCATTAGCGGACCTGAAAGTGACCGAACCCAGCTAAAGAAAATACTTAATGAGCTGATAAGCATGGCCGTAAAAAACGGGAACCTTACCAGTCAGGATGTTGATACGGTCATTGCCCTGCAGGGGAACGGCAAGCAGCGTAAGGCAAAACCAAACCCCTTGCGGCAGAGCGATTCAGAGGGCGATTTTATACTTCATACTTATACCGGCGATGCAATCACAGCAAAAACACCCGGTCAAAAAGAAATCGTAAAAATGTCGGCCCAAAACGACATTGTATTCACAATCGGTCCGGCTGGCACAGGCAAAACGTTCACCTCTGTTGCATTGGCTGTTAAGGCACTCAAAGAGCGAAAAGTGAACAAAATTATTTTAGCTCGTCCGGCCGTAGAAGCCGGCGAAACTTTAGGTTTTCTTCCCGGTGATTTACGCGAGAAAATCGATCCCTACCTCCGCCCCCTTTATGATGCACTTGAAGAAATGGTTGAATATGACCGCCTTGAACTGCATTTAGCTAAAGGCACCATCGAAATTGCGCCCTTGGCCTATATGCGTGGCCGCACACTTAATAACGCCTTCGTGATTCTCGACGAAGCGCAAAATGCAACGAACATGCAGATGAAAATGTTCTTGACACGCATAGGATTCAACAGCCGAGCAATTATTACCGGTGATATCACCCAGACCGACCTCCCGCGAAAGCAGGAATCTGGACTGATTTCCATACAACAAATTTTGAAAGGTATCGAGGGCATCAAATTTGTCTATCTTGATGAAAATGATGTGGTTCGGCACCGATTGGTACGCGAAATAATTGAAGCATACGATCGGCACGAAAATAATAATTCATAGTTTTAATGAGCGAAACAACCATTCAGCAAACATACGCAGCGCCCCTTTACGAAGGCACCTTTTCAGTCGGCCTTGATAAAAAGTTCAACCGAATTGATCGAGATGATCCGCCCGCAAAGGGCGCATTAAAAATTTCGTTGAATCCTTTCCTGATCAAGTCTGAAAAAAGGAATATTCTTTTCGATGTTGGAATCGGCGATTTTGGGGAAGATACCAGCACCGATACCATAAAACAAAATTTAGAGAAGCACGGGCTAACTGAATATGACATCACTGATATTTTTGCCAGTCACCTGCATTATGATCACATCGGTGGCTTGGCCGGACAATCATCCGGGCATTGGCAGTTAACGTTTCCTGATGCCAAGCTATGGGTCTCCGGAGAAGGCTGGAAAAAAGCGTTAGCACAGGACGAGAAATACTGAATTTCTGCACTTCCTGGACGCTAAAGCTGACCTGCATTTTCTAGATGACCGCAGCGAGCCTACCCAGAAATTAAAACTCGCAAAATTGGCGGGCACACCGAATTTCGCAGGTGCTGCTGTTTGAAGAAAGGCGAAA